>JAESUV010000066.1 GCA_016762975.1 Gammaproteobacteria bacterium
CGTATTTGACTAGAGTTCCTACTGAGTCCATCCCTCCCTCGCACCACCGTCACCACAAATTCCAAACCAAAAAAAACCAGCAAACGCTGGTTTCACAAAACTCTCTATTCAGGCCCAAGGAACCAAACCACCTATTCTCCATCACCCTCTTCAACTTCGACATCAGCCGCAACACCCTCTTCCTTCTCCTTCTGGATCCGCTGATAGATTTCTTCGCGATGCACAGACACTTCTTTTGGAGCATTCACTCCAATCCTTACCTGATTTCCCTTTACTCCCAAGACGGTCACCGTTACCTCGTCTCCGATCATCAATGTTTCGCCGATTCGGCGGGTCAGTATTAACATTGCAATCCTCCTTTAACTCATTCCTTTGTGCTTTGGGTAATTACTATAGCAGCGTTGCCAGCCAATGCGGATCGACTAACGGCGATATCTACTACCTTTAGGATATCGCAGCTTACTTCACGAGGCTTTGATCGAGGTCTCTTTTATATCCATCGAGTAACGAAATACGCATCTAACCGTTGACGCCCAACTCACGAACTTATCAAGATAAAACCCCTCTAATTACCAGTATCTGCCTTAATCAGGTGTATGCCAACTAATTCATACCGAATTACTTAACCAGAGACCGGCAGCCGATAGCCAAGGAAATTGCGTTAGGCATCGCCTTCCTTGTTGTAATCGGGATCGCCAAGCTCGAAAGCACTGTGTAAGGCGCGGACAGCCAATTCGAGGTATTTCTCTTCAATCACCACAGAAATTTTTATCTCTGAGGTAGTTATGATCTGAATATTGATGCTCTCGTCTGCCAGAGCCTTAAATGCTTTAGTGGCTATACCTGCGTGCGAGCGCATGCCCACACCAACCACAGACACCTTGCCGACCTTCCGATCCACAAGCACTTCGCGTGCCTTCAACGAAGCCTTCAAATCCTCGAGGATTTTCTTGGCTCTATCACATTCGCTGCGCTTAACGGTAAAAGTAATATCATTCGATCCATCTGCTGCCACATTCTGCACGATCACATCGACTTCAATGCCAGCAGCACTGACTGGGCCAAGGACTTTATAGGCCACTCCCGGCACGTCGGGAACTCCAGCAATGGTGAGCTTCGCCTCATCTCGCTCGAAAGCGATTCCAGCAATAGTTGGGTCTTCCATCTTTTCATCTCCCTCTAAACTAATTAGGGTACCTGGACCCTCTTCAAAACTGGATAGCACCCGTAGCGGCACCTTGTATTTTCCGGCAAATTCAACGGCACGAATCTGCAAAACCTTTGCACCTAAGCTTGCAAGTTCCAGCATTTCTTCGAAAGTAATGCTGCTAAGCAGCTTGGCATCTTCCACAACTCTCGGGTCAGTCGTGTACACGCCTTTTACATCAGTATATATCTGGCACTCGTCTGCTTCCAACGCCGCGGCCAAGGCTACCGCAGTAGTGTCTGAGCCGCCTCGACCGAGTGTAGTAATATTGCCGTGCTCGTCCGTGCCCTGAAAGCCCGCGACCACTACAACATTCCCCTGCTCCAACTGCGCATGAATACGCGTGCCGTCAATCTCACGAATCCTAGCCTTCATATGTGTATTGCAGGTTAAGATTTTCACCTGAGCGCCAGTAAAAGAACGCGCGCCAAAGCCGCGCTTTTCCAACGCCATACTCAGTAAGGCGATAGTAACCTGCTCGCCGGTAGACAGCAGAACATCCATCTCGCGCGGAGTCGGATAGTCCATGATCTCTTTCGCCAGTGCCGTTAAACGGTTAGTTTCTCCACTCATTGCAGACAAAACAACCACGATATCGTCGCCACGTTCGCGAAAGCCAACGATCTTATCTGCCACCGCTTCAATCCGCTCAACAGTGCCAACAGAGGTTCCGCCAAATTTTTGAACAATCAACGCCATAACTAAATTATTCCAATTCCTTTACTGTTTTCTTAAATGCCCAGTGTGCAGGCCTACAATCTTTCTTCTAACCACGGTTTAATACTTGCCGCCGCCGCTGGTAGTGCCGAGATATCACTACCCCCAGCCATAGCCATGTCGGGACGACCTCCGCCCTTACCGCCAACTTGAACGGCAACCATGTTCGCTAAGTCACCAGCCTTTACTTTGCCTACTAGATCTTTACTAACGCCGGCAACAATGCTCACCTTGCCTTCTGCGCCAGTCATCAAGACCACAACAGCGCTTCCTAGCTTGTTCTTTAATTGATCCGCTGTGTCACGCAATGTCTTCGGGTTGAAACCCTCAACTACAGCGATCAGCACCTTAACGCCAGCGATCTCCTCAGCCTGAGAAGCAAGGTCACTACCCGCGTTCGACGCCATTTTCGACTTCAGTTGTTCAAGTTGTTTCTCCAAGGCTTTCGCATTGTTCGCAAGCTGTTGAACTTTATCAAGCACGTCATCGGCATTTGACTTTACAATTTCACAAATTTTACTCAGTGTCTGTTCTTTTTTCTCGATGAGCGCTAATGCGCCCTTGCCGGTGACCGCCTCGATGCGACGCACTCCGGAGGAGATGCCTGACTCAGAGACGATCTTGAACACAGCAATATCACCGGTGCGCTGCACATGCGTGCCGCCACAAAATTCAACTGAATAGTCACCGCCCATAGTGATCACACGCACCTCATCTCCGTACTTCTCGCCAAATAGTGCCAACGCGCCCTTATCGGTCGCCTGCTCTATAGGCAAAACTTCTGTACCCACGGATGAGTTTTTCGCTATCTCTTCGTTTACTAGATTCTCGATATTTCTCAGCTCTTCATTCGACACCGGTGCGGTATGTGAGAAATCGAAACGCAGCCTATCGGCGTCGACGAGTGAGCCCTTCTGCAAAACATGATCGCCAAGTACGCTTCTTAGCGCTGCGTTCATTAAATGTGTAGCACTGTGGTTTAGAGTAATTGCAACACGCGCTTGGGCAGCTACTGACGCTGAAAGCTGTTCGCCCACGCGCAGTACACCACTTCGCAGGATGCCTCTATGCACGAAGGCATCTCCCTGCTTCTGCGTATCCAAAACTTCGAACGAGGCATTTTCACCAGTAAGCAATCCTGTGTCCCCAACCTGACCGCCCGACTCTGCATAGAAGGGAGTGCGCTCGAGAAGCAATAACACCTCATCACCTTCGCTCGCGCTATCTACCTCGATCGAATCGGCGAAAATGGCTAGCAAATTAGATGTACCTTGCAAGTTATCATAACCAATGAAATCGGTAGCCTCAGTGTTGGTAATTTCAAGCTTCGCTACCGAGCCAAAATTACTGGCCGCGCGCGCTTGATTCTTCTGTACTGTCATGGCCGCATCGAAGCCATCCATGTCGAGTAATAGACCGTGTTCTCGTGCGACATCCGCGGTAAGGTCAACGGGAAAGCCGTAAGTATCGTAAAGCCGAAAGACCGTCTCGCCAGGAATGGTATTTCCCTCCAAGTCCGCAATCGCTTTTTCTAGCATGGTCATGCCATTTTCTAGCGTGCGAGCGAATTGTTCTTCCTCTTCTTTTAGCGCTTTCTCAACAACTTGTTGTTTCTGCACCAGCTCTGGATACGCTGCCCCCATCACTTCAACCAGAGCGGCAACGATCTTATAGAAGAAGACATCTTTCACGCCGAGCTGGTAGCCGTGCCGAACTGCGCGCCGAACGATTCGACGCAGAACATAACCTCTTCCTTCATTTGAAGGAAACACGCCATCCACAATTAGGAATGAGCAAGACCGTATATGGTCTGCTATAACTTTCAGAGAATTATTATTGAGGTCATTAACGGATGTGATTACAGAGATTGCTTTTAGCAAATCCTGAAACAGGTCGATCTCATAATTGCTGTGCACATTTTGCATAACAGCGGCTATACGCTCGAGACCCGCTCCCGTGTCAACCGAAGGCTTAGGCAGTGGTGTCATGGAGCCATCCGCCTTTTTCTCGTACTGCATGAATACGAGATTCCATATCTCTATATAGCGGTCTCCATCTTCATCGGGACTGCCTGGCGGGCCACCTGGCACATCATCGCCGTGGTCGTAGAATATCTCCGAACAAGGACCGCAGGGTCCGGTGTCGCCCATGGCCCAAAARTTGTCTTTCTCACCTAGACGGGAAAAACGACTCGGRTCGACTTTYATTTCCTCTAGCCAGATTGCTTCTGCYTCGGCATCGTCCTCAAATACGGTAATCCAAAGTTTCTCTGCGGGCAGCCCCAAYTCAACTGTTAGGAATTCCCAAGCATATTGAATGGCCTCTCGCTTGAARTARTCRCCGAAGGAAAAGTTGCCCAGCATCTCGAAAAATGTATGATGCCTGGCTGTATAGCCAACGTTCTCTAAGTCATTATGCTTGCCACCGGCACGKACRCAACGCTGAGAACTGGTCGCACGATTGTAGTCGCGCTGCTCATCGCCAAGGAAAGCGTCCTTAAATTGCACCATCCCTGCATTGGTAAACAGCAGTGTTGGGTCATTGCCGGGCACAAGCGAGCTGCTAGGAACAATTTGGTGTCCCCTGCTGGCAAAAAAGTCCAAAAACTTCTGTCTAATCTCAGCGCTAGTCATCAAAGAATCTCATAGTTAAATCTAGTAGCTAATACCCGAATTTCGAGATGAGCCCACCAAAGGCGGTTAATAGCAAAAAAGCAGAGGATTATAGCGCGTAATACGTGGATATTGCAGGGATTTTTCGCAGCAGCGGACACTTGAATCAGAACTAGAACTCAGTCTTTGTCGTCACCCTGAGCTGGAGGCAATAGACTGGCACTGCCAGTACCCACATTGAATTGTTCGAACACAGCATCTTCAGGAACCCGCAACCTGCCATCACTGGAAAGAATAATCGCGATTGGCCGAGTTCTTGGAAAATGACTAAGAATAATCGTTAGGATAATCAGGAAAGGAACGCAGAGAAACATACCGGGAACACCCCAAATATACTGCCACAATCCCAGATTAAGCAGGATAACAATCGGACTGAGGTTAAATGAATTCCCCATTAGCCGCGGCTCAAGAATATTACCGATACATATCTGCAGAACACCGATTCCTGCCAAAACCAGAATGAACAGAGTGTAGCCATCAGATTGCGCCAGCGCGATCATCGCAGGAAAAATAGTGGCGATAATAGAACCCACAGTCGGGATAAAATTTAATAAGAAGATAAGCAGGCCCCAGACTCCGGCGAAATCTACATCCACAATGCGCAGAAAAATATAACTAAGCAAGCCCGTCGTCGAACTGGTGAACATCTTTATGCTGATGTACTTCTGAATGTCGTTACGAACCCTGCCGATAATCTTGCGCACATCTTGCTCTGATCCCGAGCTGCTAAATAGCGCCGCAATCTTATGATCGAAATTACCCTGCTCAAGGAACAGAAATAGAACATAGATCATGATCAAACCACCACTCGCCAAGATGCCGGCGAAAGATGAAGCCACAGATGTCGCGTAAGCGGGCAAGTCTATCCAATCCGTGATCGATTGATCTTGAAAAGCAGACACAACAACGAGGGGAAGATCCTGGAATCGCTGCGTGAGATTCTCCTGATAAATAGGAATGACCTGCATCACGTCATCCGCACGCCCACCTAAGAAGTTTATCAGACCCCAAATTAGCAAGACGAATGTGAACATGGAGGCCAGCCGACATACGATACTCGGAAACGTAAACTCACCAATTTGAATTTTTGCGAATGTCGCCGCGAGTGTATTGATCAAATACCAGAGGGCGATGGCTATAACGAGTGGAAGTAGCAATGCCTCGCCGACAATCAGGAGATATAGGACCAGAACGACAGCAAAAGTAGCAATAGCAAAACTTGGTGTTTTCATCTCTCTAGATTCCTTGCTCGCGGTCTCAGACTGGCGCCCTAACACCGTGATTTTGCGAAGAATATCACATTTTAAAGAGCCCACCCTCATTAGGCTAGAGATCTCACATCAATACAGCGCATGCAGCCAGGAAAAACAGAAAATTTAATGCAATTAGATGGATATTCAAACCTACTAAAAATCGGCGAAGGCGGTATGGCGTATGTCTATAGGGGCATTCAGGACTCCCTACAGCGACCGGTAGCGATCAAGCTGTTAATAAACGACCTGAGCCGCGATAAAGAAGTGAGACACCGCTTCGACCGCGAATCCTATATTATTGCCAGATTAAATCACCCGAATATAATTCATGTGATAGACCGCGGAATTACCTTGGAGGAGATGCCCTATTTCGTGATGGAATACGTGGAGGGCCTAGAACTGGGCACTGCCGCTAAGATCAATGAAATCTCTCATACCAACAAGATCGATATCATAATCCAAATTCTTAAAGCACTCTCCTATGCGCATCAAAACAATGTAATCCATCGCGACATCAAGCCGGAAAACATTCTGATCACTGATAGCGGCAATGTGAAGATTCTAGACTTCGGTATCGCTCAGTTCTACGAAGAAAAGCATGAACTAACAAACCAGACCACATCTGGCTCCGTGATGGGAACCTATAACTACATGTCGCCGGAGCAACGTGAGTCGTCTGAGAACGTCACCCAGAGGAGCGATCTGTATTCAGTAGGCGTGGTCATGTATGAGCTGTTCACTGGCAAAATTCCAACCGGCGTCTTTCCTGAGCCGTTTCGCCTGAACGCTGAAATTGAACCAGAATTGAACAAGCTGATTCTAGGCTGCCTGAATCAGGACCCTGAGCTGCGACCGAAGTCTGCCGAACAGCTAAAGAACGATCTGTTAGCTATTTCACAAGGTTCCCACCTAAACGAAGGGCAGCGTCTGCGAGCCGAGCAGGGAATCACAAAAATTAAATCCAAATTCCTATTGTTAGATATCCTACGCGAAGACAAATTGGGCTCAGTTTATCTCTACCAACAAAAGGATCGAAACAACCTGCTCATTATCAAGAAGAAGGTAAGTTCGAGCGCAGGCTTTGAAGCGAGCAACCTACTTGCATCGTTAGAACATGAGAATATTGTGAAGACCCACGGTACTTCACGCAACGATAGGCACTTCATTCTTGTACAAGAATACATTAGCGGCGGCACGCTGAATGACAAACTGGCATTCCAGCTAAACTGGCAGGAAATTCTAAAGATCGCTTCGCAAATTTGCCAGGCGATGATCTTTGCTCACAACAATCGAATCGTGCATGGCCACCTCCGCCCTACCAACATCCTATTCACCACCGACGGCCAAGTTAAGCTTACCGACTTTTCTACAGAGGACGATCTGACATCAGTGGAAAACGCACAACTCTATCGCCTCGATGACGAGCCCCGCAGCAAAGCATCAGATATCTATGCGACCGGCGTAATCCTCTACCAACTTTTCACCGGCTCACTACCGAGCAGAAGCCAGGACACTAGTTTTATCGTGAGAAAGTCTTTTGCCAAGCTGCCGGACGACATCCAGCAACTCATCGCGAACATGATATCGACCATTCCGGAGAATCGAGAAAGTGACAGCTTACAGAGAGCTGTCGAGTTATTTAGGCAGCATAGCCAGAACAAGCATCACAAAACCTTCACGAACGAAGGTCCTGCGCGCAAGCGAAGGAACCGCACCAGAATAGATCGTGCGACTGACAAGCAAAATGCGGCCTCTCAGAAGCAAAAAAAATCACCGATAACCGCCCGAATAGGACTTTTATTCGGACTGTTGCTGYTGATTTTTGTACAATATCTCACTCTTTTTGATGGGCAGGAAAAAATCAACCAGAGCCTSCCAGAARTGTACAGTAGGCTGGTTAATCAGATTGCAGAACTCAGGRMAAATTGATGTCGGATAGACAGACACAACTCAGAATCGCTGGATATACCGACWCRGGAATACGGCGTGAATATAAYCAGGAYCATATCGGCTTCGACCAAGAGCTTGGCATAGCGGTTCTCGCCGATGGTATGGGCGGGCATAAGGCCGGAGAGGTCGCGGCCCATATGACCGTCAAATTCGTGCTAGAAAAACTGCAAGAACTCGTTTTGCAGGAAACTTCTGTATCGATAACTGGTTCTCAGTTATTGGAATTTGTCTCCAATACAATTTCTTCAAGCAATACAGAGATATTCCGTGCCCAAGAAGCGGAAGAAGCTTACAAGGGCATGGGCACGACGATAGTTGCCACTGTGCTCATAGGGTCTCAACTCTATGTAGGCCACGTAGGTGACTCTAGGCTCTATCTCTATCGCAGTCGAACTGTGAAACGCCTCACCAAGGATCACAGCTTAGTTCAGGATCTGATCGATCGTGGCTTCTACACAGAGAGAGAAGCGCGCGGAGCAAGCGTCGGGCACGTGGTAACCAGAGCTATGGGCACACGCTCAGACGTAGATGTAGACACCGCCGAAGTAACGCTTCTGCCCTACGATCTATTGTTACTTTGTTCCGATGGTTTGACCGACATGGTTTCTGATTGGCAGATAGCAGAAATCATCGATGAAAATTGTACCGATCTAGAAGTGGCCGCCAAGAAACTGATCGCGCTAGCAAATCACTACGGTGGCAAAGACAATATTTCTGTCATTCTCATGCAGACATAGCAGGAGAATGAACGCATAAATACAAGAGGATGGTAATCATCATGCCAGGCAAATTAGAATTCAGTTTTAACTCGAATCGATTGAGCGATTTCGTTCTCGATAAAGAAGTTATGACTATTGGCCGCAAGGATGGTAATGATATTCGCATTGACAACCTTGCCGTCAGTGGTCACCACGCCAAGCTTCTCACCATTTTTGACGATTCTTTTTTAGAAGACCTGAATAGTACCAATGGCACTTACGTGAATGGACGACCAATCACCAAGCATCCACTTAAGAATGGCGATGTAATCGTAATTGGTAAGCACGAACTGCGCTATCTAAATGAATCCAGCTCGGCCAGCGATGACGACAAGACGGTCCTTATCAGGCGCCAACCAAGTATGAATACCCCTCCTGCCCCTGACTTAAATACGCCGATCAATATGCCAGGCAGCATAGCGACGGATCTGAATGGTGCAAAGCTACAAATTCTAAACGGCAAGGGTGCTGGCAGGGAATTAGCGCTGCGAAAATCTTCGGTAAAACTCGGGAAGTCTGGTGCGGAAATAGTTCAGATCAATAAGCGACCAGATGGCCACTTCATCGTTAGCCTAGATGCGGAAAACGAGAGCAGTCTATTGATGATCAATGGTGAGGCTGTAGGCTCGCGCGCGGTCAAGCTAAACAATCACGATGTAATCGAAATTAACAAACTGAAGATCGAATACTACCTCTCTATCTAGAGAGGCCTATTTAGCACGGCAGGGTTGTCCTAACAAACTAAAATTCTATTTCGATAACGCCGCGCATAAACAGAACTGCCTTACCAGAGATCAATACACGGTCTCTTACTAACTCGCAAGCTACCTCACCGCCACGCTCTGAAACTTGCTTCGCTAGCAATTTAGTCYTTCCAAGGCGACTCGCCCAGTAAGGTACAAGCTGAGTAAACGCCGAGCCTGTAACAGGGTCTTCATTTATCCCGGTTCTGGGACCGAACCACCTCGCGATAAAATCATACTCTGCAGACTCAGCGGTGATAATGATTCCTCGGCAATCCAGCTGTTCCAGCAGCAACATATCAGGGTYGACGGTTCGCACCAGTTCTTCCGAGGAGAAAACAGCAACGATGTCGGWAAATTTCAAACAGTCTTCRGGAGTGGCMGMAAACGCCTGCACCAACTGTATCGGCAACTCRAAAGGMAGTGGYGGCTGCGCAGGAAAATCCATTCTAAAWGAGTCGCCATCGCGTAYTACACTCAGCGGGCCAGACTTCGTGCTAAACCGTATCTCYTCTCCTTGATAGTCTAATTCCTCGAACAAGACATAGGCYGCAGCRAGTGTCGCGTGACCRCAGAGATCCACTTCGGTTRCCGGCGTAAACCAACGCAGTGCRAAACCGTCGCCCTCGGCTACGAAGAATGCTGTTTCWGATAAATTRTTCTCGGCAGCCAGCGCCTGCATRGTYTTCTCRGGCAGCCATTCCTGTAGCGGGCAGATTGCCGCTGGRTTGCCTTCGAAGGGCTTATTAGCAAAGGCATCGACYTGATATACATTGATCTTCACTGAATAGTTTCCTGCTAGATAGAATAAAGGASCRCACTTAAAGGCCGCKATCRYTCAACTTGAAATAGATTCAAGTGAGCAATGCAGCCTTRTTGAGCGCACCAARCAAGTAAGCTAGCTAGATGCYRGCGAAAGCMTCAACGACTAATCCCGGCGTAAGRATCTGCGGAAGAATAATCGGCTCCTTGCTGCTGTCGCCTGGATAGAGGACATACAGTGGCACTGAAGGACGGTTRAAATGATCAAGAATCKCMGTGATCTCCGGATCTTCATTCGTCCRATCGCCTTTCATGTAGGTTATGTCATYRTCTAGCAGTGCTTGCCTGACACGCTCGGTGCTAAGAGTAGTCTGCTCGTTGGCGAGGCAAGTAATGCACCATGCAGCAGTCATGTTAATGAACACGGGACGACCTTCGGCCTGTATTTCATTTAAGCGAGCAGTACTAAAAACTTCGTAGCTCTGTGTAGAGTTGCCATCTGCATCGACGCTCGCTGTTTGTACCGATGAGGACGTCTGCAAGAAAGGCGTCTGCATCAGATAAACCGCGGCGACTAGCGCCATGGCACCTACAGCATAGTTAACTGTGCGCAGTATCGGCCCCATGGTAAAGCGGCGTTGATACATCCAGGCGGCGAAGGCG
>JAESUV010000067.1 GCA_016762975.1 Gammaproteobacteria bacterium
TTACGCAGTCGACTAAAAACTACCTCGCTAACTTTATACTAGCCACTCGTCCCAGCTAACAATCATGCTGGGACATTCTTCCTATTTTGGTGTAAACCGAATTTCTTCTTCCGCGTTAGAAATAGTTAACACGCTTAGCTATTTGGGAATAGAATGAAAACACTCAACTGCAATTCTCGCGCGCACAAACACAGCATTGCCAGTTTCAGCACGCTGCTGCTTTTAACCTTTTCATCTATAGCATTCGCACAGGGTGGTGGGCCAGGCGGTGGCGGTCAGAATTTACAGCCTCTCGGCGACGCGCCAGTCCCAAATGAAAATCCTATTACCGAGCCCAAGCGCGTATTAGGCAAGATACTTTTCTGGGACGAGCAGCTTTCAAGCGATGATACTGTGGCATGTGGCACCTGTCATAAACCAGCCGCAGGCGGATCTGATACTCGCCTTGCAATCAATCCAGGTTTCGATCAAATCTTCGGTAGCGCCGACGATATTGTAGGCTCACCTGGTATTCGAGCTCTCGATGAGAACGGCCTTCAGCTGAATGACTCAATGTTTGGTCATGACCCGCAGGTTACGGGCCGCGCTACGCCTTCCTTCTTTACCTCCATGTTCGCGAACAGCAATTTCTGGGATGGCCGAGCCACTGATGAATTTGTAGATCCACTGAATCCTAACAACATCATCATCGAGGCAGGTGGCGCACTCGAAAGCCAAGCTATTGGTCCCATTCTTAGTACTGTAGAGATGGCACAGAAAAATCGCGACTGGGGCGACGTTGTAGCTAAGCTTGAACAGGTAACGCCGCTATCACTAGCAACAAAACTACCTGCCGACATGGTCGATGCCTTGCAGGGCGGCAACGGTTATCCGCAACTCTTCAGCGCAGCCTTCGGTGACGCAGAGATAACCCCTGTCAGAATCGCGATGGCTATCGCCACGTATGAGAGAACATTGGTTCCCAATGAAACGCCCTGGGACCTGTATATCGCAGGCAACAACAATGCGATGACTAATGAGCAGATTGAAGGCTGGGAATTGTTCAACGACACGCCTTGTGCGAATTGCCATAGGCCTCCGTTATTTAGCGACAACAATTTCCGCAACATCGGCCTGCGTCCKGCGAACGAAGATCTAGGACGGTTTGAGGTGTCAGGGCAAAATAACGATCGCGGCRATTTCAAAACTCCATCATTRCGAAATGTTGGCCTACGCAGYGCACTCATGCACGTGGGTTGGATAACCGATGYTTCCGACGCGATCGATTTCTATAACGCCGGAACTAAYAAYACWGGACATGTACAGTTCACTCAAAATCAATCGGRCATACCCGACAATGGRGTGGATATAGATGAGCTTGATGTMTTTGSCGACGATCCGATTAGGCGCGGGCAGATCATCGAATTYCTGATGAATGGGCTAACAGACCCRCGCGTTGCCTCTGAGACGTTTCCATTCGATCGACCTACTCTCGCGAACGAGACAGACACCTCTGCACCTAGCATCAATACARACATCTCCGGCCTGAGCTCAATAGGCACTGCGACAACAGCAAACTTTAGCGGGTCGGTAATCAGCACCGATAGAAGCAACAGCAGCGGCACATTCGCCTCATCTGAAGTCCTCGCCATAACAGCCAGAATCGAAGTCGACCCTACGGATATTGGTAGCAGTGGGAATATTTACTGTGTCATCGTCTACCAGGGCGCGTACTACGCGATGAACGCTAGTGGCAGCTATCAAGCGTGGAATGGTAATTTTGATTCATTACCTGCCCTGGACACCAGAACGTTCGGTAGCATTGAGAACATCTCGGTAGCGGAACAGCTAACCCAGGTCAGTGGCGAATTTGCGATTTACATAGCCTACGATACTAACGATGGCGTGCTGCGCTACAACTCTGCGCCAATTCAATTCAACGTCAATTAGCCACTGGTTTTCGCCGGTTGCAGCCACTAGCCAATGACCGCGCAAGAGGGTTACTATCAGCCCCTTGCGTGGTTTTTCTTGCCTATGCCCTTATCTACGCGGCAAGTTGAATCCGCCAAGCTAGGTAAACAATATTACTAAGAATATGCAGAGAACTAAAAATGACTAGATTCACGCTAAACAACTGGCAAAAATCACTTCTAACGATTGCGCTCACCGTAACCCTTGGCACTGGCGCTCAAGCCGACTCGTCCTGGCCACAAGCGGAGGTCGGTGCTGCCGCTGCAGGCTTTACCGAGGAAGGCGTCCAAGCTTTAGACGCCGCCATGAGAAAGATCGTCGCGGATCAAGATGTGGCCGGCATGGTTTGGATACTCGCTAAAGACGGTGAAGTTGCCACCTTCGAGACCACCGGCCTTGCTAGAGTTAATGATCAAGCTTCGATGCAGATGGATTCACTGTTTCGAATTTATTCAATGTCTAAACCAGTGACCGGCGTTGCATTAATGATACTCCACGAGCAAGGCCTCTGGGATTTCGATGACCCAGTTAGCAAACACGTTCCCGAATTAGCAAACCTGCGCATCATGAGCAGCTATAACGGCGACGGCGAAATGGAATTGGTTTCAGCTGCACGTGAACCCAATATGCGCGAACTGCTTAACCACTCAGCAGGATTCGGTTACGGCCTAAGTGGTAGCGACCCGATTAACAATAAATTTCGTGACACAGAAGTACTTGCCTCTTCAGACCTCGACGATCTTATAGAAAAAGTTGCCGATATACCCTTGCTATTTCAACCCGGTGAACAGTGGTCGTATTCGATCGCCGTAGACATTCAAGGCTACATTGTGCAGAAACTCTCGGGGCTCAGCTTCGGTGAATTCCTGCAGCAGAATATCTTTGCGCCTCTAGACATGATCGATACCGGCTTCTATGTGAAAGCCGAAGACGTCAGTCGCTTCGCCGAGGTTCACAATTGGGATTCCGAGCGTAATCGCCTAGTACAGAGACCACACCGCGCCGATCGACCCAGCTATCTTGACCCAGAACGATTAGAGTCTGGCGGCGGCGGACTCGTTTCGTCCACGCATGACTATGCRCGTTTTCTACAGATGCTGGTTAACGAAGGTGAGCTYGATGGCCAAMGACTGCTYTCGCCCGAGTCKGTGCGGATAATGCGYACTAATAGCTTGCGAGATGATCTAAACCTGCGCGGCACTACTACMARTGAAGGYCAGGCTGGCCAAGGCTTCGGTGTCGACTTCGCGGTTATCTACGACCCCVAAAAAGCCAATACACCGGCTAGCCCGGGCACCTACTACTGGGCCGGYGCTGCYGGCACTTGGTTCTGGGTGGATCCTGTCGARGAYATGTTCCTGATTGGCATGATTCAGGCRCARGGTGAGAGACGCCCAGGTGCYGCGAATATGAGAAATGTMTCCCGCGACATMATCTACGACAGCCTTGTCGATTAGCCATCTATGCACAAGRGTTAGGCGTTAMACCTARCTCTTGTGATGYTTCGAATCTAGCGGGCCTACTCACCCGGACCTACTCAGGCAACGGCAGCTCTAAAGCATCTGGCACGCCATAGCCCCTCTGAACAGCCGGCCGGCTTGCGATAGTTAAATACCAGCGCTTAAGATTGGGGTAGTTGGATAGATTCATCTGCTGAAAATCGAAACGTGATATCCACGGCCAAGTTGCTATATCGACTATCGAATACTCATCGCAAATATACTCCCTATCCTGAAGCCTGTTCTCTAATACCTGATAGAGACGCGCATTCTCCTTACTGTAGCGTTCCTCGGCATAAGGTGACTTACCTGGATTAAATTTTATGAAGTGATGTGTCTGACCCATCATTGGCCCAATTGAACCCATCTGCAGCATTAGCCATTCCATCTGTTCCCAATATTTGGCGCCGATTGGGCTTAATAATTTCCCAGTCTTGTTCGCCAAGTACAGTAAAATTGCACCTGACTCCATTAGATGAATGCCAGTATCGTGATCGACAATCGCAGGAATTTTGTTATTTGGGCTGAGCTGTAAAAACTCTGGCTGGAGCTGATCTCCCTTCGTAATATCGATGGGAAAAACACTGTAAGACAAGCCGACCTCTTCTAACATGATGGATACTTTACGCCCATTCGGCGTATTCCATGTATAAAGGTCGATTCCCTTCTTGTTATCTGCCGTGCTCACATCGTATCCTCCCCTTTTAAATTAAACTCAACTCACAGACAATAATTCGAAATCTATGTCACTAGCCAAACCCATGCTGCGTGTTAGCAGCCCAGGCAACATTCCCGGCCACACCATGTATGGAGATTGGGCTCTATCTGGACGTGAGTACAGCTATATTGCCTTGATCGATCTCGCAATGAAACACATGCCCGGGAAACAGGCAGAGACCATTCGCTTCAGCGACATCTGCGCGAAGCCTGGAGACTGGTTTGGTGGAGATGATTTTTCTGGTGAGAGATATGAAGCGGCTAAAACGAAATACCCGGGGATATTAATCCACGCCATGCCCAACCCCTGCGATCTACCCTATCGTATGGTAGATGGACGACGGCGCATGGAGAAACTGAGACGTGGCGGAAGCGATTCTGGAAAATTTTTCGTGTTCGAATTTGAAGACTGCAAAGAATTTATTTTCGATTTCCAAATTGAAGAAGATACGTAAACAATTGTGGCAGAAGCAGTGGCGGGACTGCCACTGCTTTCCCGTGCTATCACATTAGCCAAATGTAGAGAATCGCCGCCAACATGACTGAGTGATAAGCAGGAAATCCCCAAATATATTTCTTGTCGCGAGAATTGTCGTATAGCTCACCAAACTCATCCCAGTTCTTTGCCATCATCAATTTAGGGTTTCTGTGCAAATAGTAAAAAGAAGATGCTGCAGAGATACCGATTACTGCGCCGACATAATCTTTGTCGAAGAATATATTCAGTACCGCTATACCTATAGAAATTGAGCACATTATTATGATGGCTCGCCTCGCTATCTTTGGTGTCATCTAATGCTGTCCTCTAACACTATTCACGATAGTCGATCGTATAAAGCGGACCCTATTTCATAGCCTATTCCAAATGAAATTCCACCCAAGGCACCAATAGCTCCTCCCCTAGCCGCTCCGTATAATGTATTTGTAGCTAGCGCTCCCAAAAATGAACCCCCAGCCGCGCCATCCGTAGCGTAGCTGCCTATGCCACCACCACTAACCTGCTCTATCTCATCTAAAGTAAGTTCTCGCATTTCCATTCTCCAAACTAAGTAATAAAGTTATTCCCGAAAGTAAGTAGGAATAATCTAAGACTAGTTTGGATTCTATGAATCGCCAGCTATTGAGACATTTAGAATTTAACGGCAACTATCTTGGGGCAATAGTTTACATAGGGTTTACATCAAAGAGGGGTAAAGCAGCAGGGGCGTCTTATTTCGACGCCCCGTTAAGCGAAAAATAGAACCTAGCAATCCCGAATAAAGTCGTAGTCTATCGGCTGCCCAAGGTCGATCTTGTGATGGATAGACGGCATCGGATATTTTAATCCGGTGGCGCAGTTAAAGAGCATCACCTGCTCGTCCGTCTTAATACGTCCACTGACCAGCTCCTGTTTAAGCGCAGCGAGCGTCGCCGCACCCTCTGGGCAGAGCAGGATTCCTTCTTTACGAGCACATTCTTGATGCGCTTCAATTATGGACTCATCGCTTACCGCGACTGCGAAGCCGTTGCTCTCGCGCACTGCATCTAGAATCAGGAAGTCCCCTATAGCCACCGGCACACGAATGCCTGACGCGATAGTGTGTGCGTCGACCCAGGGTTCCGCGTGGCGCGTTCCTTCGTCGAATGCCTTCACGATAGGCGCACAACCCTCAGCCTGCACTGCTACCATGCGTGGGCGTTTAGAGCCTATCCATCCGATAGCCTCTAGCTCATTAAAAGCCTTCCACATGCCAATCAACCCCGTGCCTCCGCCGGTCGGATACAGAATGACATCGGGTACGTTCCAATTTAATTGCTCCGCCAACTCTAATCCCATCGTCTTCTTACCCTCTATACGATAGGGCTCTTTCAGTGTGGAGGCATCGAACCAATTCATGATCTCTTTACCCTCGCCAACGATGCGACCACAGTCATTGATATAACCGTTGGCGAGAAATGTCTTCCCACCTTGAAAGGCGATCTCTTCGATATTCACCTTCGGCGTATCTTCAGGGCAAAAAATATAGGTCTCTATATCTGCGGCCGCACAATACGCAGCAAGCGCGGCGCCGGCATTGCCGTTAGTCGGCATCGCCATGCGCTTTACGCCCAGCTCCTTGGCCATCGCAACTGCAAGCGCCAAGCCTCTCGCCTTAAACGAGCCGGTAGGTAGGCGCCCCTCGTCCTTGATTAAAATCTCACCGCAGCCATACTCGTTCTGTAGTTTCTCAGCAGGTAAAATAGGCGTCATTAATTCGCCAAGCCGAACGATGTTGCTCGCTTTGCGAACTGGCAAGAATTCACGGTAACGCCAGAACTCAGGCAGCCTTCCCTCTAGGTCTTCCTTATCTACCGCTTTCCCCAGAGCATCCAGATCGTATTTGACCAAGAGTGGTTTGCCTGCTTCCGACAGGCCGTGAAGCTGGTCGGCCGGATAAATCTTGCCCGTGTAGCTACACTCAAGATGGGTTACAAAAGTCTCAATCTCTTCCATGCGTTTTTCTCGTCGGTGTTATTTCAAAATTCCTCGTTAAAACTTATAGCTAAGGCTCTTAGCTAACGCAACCGAAACATTTCTCGATCGCGGCATCGCTGCCAATCCCATGCTAGATCGCGCCAGTAATAAGCAACAGAAGTAATCCTAACTGCACCTAACAACTCCATAGATTAATCTCAGAGCACAAGACGTTAAGACCACCATTCTCGGTGGTCAACAATGAAATATCGACAAGCCACCATAGGATAGTAATCCAACCGCTGACGTCCAGAGCGCTTCATCTTACTCACATCTTCTGGCAAATATAAGAGCAGAGCTTTTTGGATTTATCTGCAACTACCCCCCTTTTCAAATCAGGTATACTCCCTTTCAATTAAGAAAACTTCAGTAATTAGTAGTCGCTGCATTGGTATCGGAGATTTCAAATGTCATCATCTAAAAAGTTCTTATTCTTCACCTCATTTGCATTATTGGCTGCCTGTGGCGCCGAGGAAAGTGCAATAGATTCAGCGCAAAGCACCATTCAAGATGAAGCGCGCTCTGCCACTGAAAGTGCTGAAATGCTCACTGCCGAGCTAGGGAGCTTTGGCATCGACCTATCGCACCAAGACCCTAACACGCGTCCGGGCGATGACTTCTTTCGTTTCGCCAACGGCCGCTGGTTAGATACTTATGAATTGCCGGCCGATCGCAGCAATTATGGCTCTTTCTCTGTGCTGGGTGATCGTTCCAACGAGAGGGTTCGAACTATTATCACGGATCTAACCTCAATCGAGCCGGCGCAGGACACGATGGAAAAGAAGGTCAGCGACTACTATCTAAGCTACATGAATACCGAGACTCTAGATGAGTTAGGCATTAGCCCCCTGCTACCCGGACTTTCACGCCTAGCGGAAATAGACTCCCCTGAAGAACTCGTTATCGCATTCGGTCGCGCGCGCATAGATACAACGGCCAGCCCGATTAGCTTCCGTATCGGGGCCGATCGAAGCGACCCGGACCGTCATCAGTTAGGTGTTTCAGTGGGGGGAACAGGCCTGCCGGATCGTGACTACTATCTTGAAGATACCGAGAAGTACCTGAATGTTCGGGAAGAATATGTGGCACACATTGAGCGTATTCTTAACTTCGCCGACCTAAAAGACACCGCAGCAAAGGCAGCGGCGGTAAGAGCATTCCAAACTTGGCGGCCTCTAGCCGCGGCGCGGCGCGGTCTGGTTAAAAAGCGTGGCCGGGGCAATATTAAAGCCAATATTGGTTTGTTTTCGGTCATATTTCGTCATCAAACAAAGGTAATTTTTACATTAGATTCTGAATTCGGTAGTAATAATCATGAATTTGGTTGACTTATATTCCTAAGTAGTGTCAAAGGCGCATACGTTTGATTAATACTTTTACTTACACATCCACTTCTCTTTCCGAATAATTAGGTTCAGTCGAGGGTAATAGACGTAAGTCTTTATCAAGCTCACATATTCAGTTACAGTTAAGTGACTGAATAAATACTAATAATTTTATAAGGAAAAATAATATGGCAATTGGTACAGTAAAATGGTTTAACCCTGCAAAAGGTTTTGGTTTTATCGAGCCTGAAAACGGCGGCAACGATGTGTTTGTTCACATTAGTGCTGTTGAGCAATCAGGTCTTTCAACATTGGACGAAGGTCAAAAGATCGAATTTGAAGTTCAAGAAGAAAGAGGCAAGCAGTCTGCTTGTAACTTAAAAGCTGCTTAATTAAAGCACCATAATTAGTTATTAATTAARCACGGGTCATATWTAAGACCCGTGTTTTTTTGTTTTAARACAARAAATTATCTCGTTGAGGCCATCCAGACACCGGCGCCGACCATGAAGCTTCCYCCCGTATAGCCAAACCATTTCACCGCCGACTCACTTTGAAATATTTTTCGCGYCCTTGCCGCTAATATGACGTACCCCATAAGGGCAACGCCCGTTACCACTGATGARGTGGTAATRAGAACGAGAAACTGCAGCCATAAATCACCCGTTGGATCAATAAATTGGGTCAAAAATGCCAAATAGAAAGCCAATGCTTTTGGGTTTAATAATGCCGTCCAGAAACCGTCTCTTAAGTTATCTTTYGCACTTASTTGYTTACTMTCRATAGAYGAAGATTTTRAWTTTCGWGCTTCCAGTATCTGTGAAAGTCCTAAATAAATCATATAACATACACCTGCCCACTTCATAATTTGGAAAAGAAACGGTGAGGTTTCCAAAATGGCYCCCACRCCTAATAGAGAAAATATCATCAACACAATCCCTGCGATGAGATCACCAACAATACATATAATTGCCGCTCTCGTCCCTTGCGTTATAGCACGCCCTGTAATCAACATTACGCTTGGACCCGGTATCAAAGTTAAAACYGCYGTCGCAATTATAAARCCAAYCCATAATTCAAAATTCATTATTCAGACTCACTTTTGATAATTCCATCAGACATTAATTTATTTAATGTTGGGGTTATTGCTTTTGACCAGATACCGTAGCCGACTTCATATGGGTGTAAGAAATCGGGCATGACTTCGGCGGATAATGTGCCGTCTTCTTCTAAGAAATTTTCATTTATATTCATAAAAAATATATTTATGTCATCTGTTAAATCCGGCAACTGCACATTAATTTCGTTATTGCGAAGGCGCATAGGGTCATCCGGATTTTCACCGCGCGGGAAAATCGCCAATAATAATATTTTTGTCGACGGCAATCGTGACCGAAGTTCAAAAAGCACTGCTTTTATACCTTTCAAGGTTTCACCTGCCGGGGTTATACCATTGCCGGTGTTATTGGTCCCGATCATCAACACGCCAACCTTTGGTGATATGCCGTCAACTTCACCATTTTGCAATCGCCAGATTAAATGTTCGGTCCTATCGCCACTAAACCCCAAATTGACCACATTCCATTTAGCAAATGTTTTGATCCAGTTATCATGCGCCCGTTCGGGCCATTGATGCGTGATGCTATCYCCGATCATCAATAGRTCCACATTGCCYTGYTTGACAGCYTGCAATATGCCTTGGTGACGYTCGGCCCACCACGGCGCCYCAATGCGGCTAACGGGTGTTGTTGTARCATCTTGCGGATTAATATCATCCGTTAACTGCACCGCTGCTATGCTCGCGCAACATATGACGACAAMTGAACATAGTAATAATATTATTCGCTTCATATCCCTCACCCTYNTNATKNTTTTGAYAATAAAAACTACACCGTGCTAACAATCAGATCAAGGTCTAGCATTGAACCGCGAACACGCGAACTTAAGAAAGGTGTCGAGCAGCATGACTGCATTCAGGTCAAATCAGRAATTTAGATTTTCTCYTGATTTATATTACACCGAGGGCAATACATATATTGATCCGATTATTCTGACCCCCTACCATAATAATTATAGCCACATTAAAATGAAAGAAAARTGATATGTCATTCTTACGTATTAAACCTARYCTTCTRCTMTGTTTGTTAACGCTSTTTTTRTATGCMCCCTTCGCACAGGCAGATGAMARAGAAGATGTCTTGAATGTTGTTTTAAAATGGGCSTCGCTTGAAAATRATTTAATGGCCCAAGCAGAAYTGGTCACAGAYGACCGTGTTCAATTATTTGAAATGTGGCGMCGTGYTGATCAGGCACARAATTTAAAAGTACAGCTGGCTCAAAGAGCCTCAACATTAAAACAAGAYCCSGAYTGGAAAGTYATTGTCACTGTAGAAGCCCCWATGGTCCGYATATACGGTGRTGACGCCGCAGTGGTAAGCTTTAAACGCATGTATGAAGTTATTCCAGGGATTGGTGCGCCAAAACCAATGTGGCAAACATATATTTCMATGACATTAATAAAAGAAAATAACATATGGAAAATWGCCCACATGCACGGTTCYGGTGATTAATCACCTATAACTTCCTAATGATCGATTGCAGCAGGTAAAATAAATTTCTTTGATATTARTGGAATGACTGCTTACGACGGTGATCTCAACCAAAAACAGATAGTCGTTGAAG
>JAESUV010000026.1 GCA_016762975.1 Gammaproteobacteria bacterium
GGTGCTTTGAACGCACACCACCAGAAACGCGAATTGGGTCGTTTGTGCAACATAAGCTATCTCCTACACTTTGTTGAACTTGCGACCTTGGTCGACCAGTAGAGTAATTGGAGCGCAGATAAGAAACAAGGTCTTCACGTAGGAACACCCAGCGCCGGCCAAGCTTGGCGGCGGGGACTTCGCCACACTTGGCCTTTGCACGCAGGGTTTGCGAGTGAAGTTTGAGAAAATCCGCAGCCTGGAGTAAGTCGAGCGTTTCATAGTCTCTACTCTCCATCGCTACGTTTCTTGTATTCACGAGCCACCGCTTTATCAGCTGGATGAACCCCATCATCAAGAGGTCTGTTTTCGGCCGTGTTATAGGACCGCCGCTTGCTCTCAATTTTTTGCCGGAAGTATTCAGCAAAATCCACGTCAGCTCCTTTCTTGCGGCCTTTAGCTGCGCTCTCACCTGAACGGTTATCGTGGAACTCTCTAGCGGCTTCGAGATAGGCTTCCATAGCTTCGCCAGCGTTTATGTAGCCCTCCTTCGCGGCGAAAGAGGTGAGGGTGCTGAGGCCATTCACAAACAGGAATTTATCGGAAGGTGTGCGTCCCTTATCGGGATAGGTGCGAGACATTGAGTTTGGAATTCCTTCGTCCCACTCAGCGCCTTGAATAGACTTCCAGAAGGGAGAAGTTGACCATCTTGATTGCGTGTCGTCAGTGGAGCTGGGGAGCGTATGGCGTATCCAATTTCGCGTGGCGTACTTCCATAGATCGGGGAGAGCGGATACTGCATCCTTGTAAGGGACTAACTTGAAGGCAGCAAGCGTTTCACGGCGAAATTGAAACTCCAAGCGCCACACATCCTGCACGCCATCCCAGCCGCTTTGACGCCATTGCAGCTCAAGATCAGGTCGAGGTCTATTCTTACTCACCATCTCCAGCGTCTTGTTGTACAAGCGTCCAGAGGTCGGAGAGCCAGCCGAAAAAGAAAAGCCAGAGAATTCACGAGCCACAGTGTGACGGGAAAAAGAGCGTGCCTTCGTTACAAACTCGCGTTCCGCTAGTTGATCAAGAGGGTGGTCGGTGGTGAAGTCGGCACAAATGTCGATGCGGCTGACATTAGGTTGACTGTCGGTTGACCCAATAGCGGAAATCACGTTGTTCAGTGCATCAACAGCAGAATCATGACCCATTGCGGTGAGTAAGGAGCTAGCGATCTTGCAGTAGGCCATCGGTAGCCGCACTGCATCCTCTTTAGCTACTTCAAGGCGAAACCAGCCATCTACAAGGACGTAGGTATAGGGTGGGCGGCCATGCCCCAACACTTCAAGTAACTGGTCTCCAACTTTGAATTGAGCTAAGACCGCATCTGAGCCCTTGTCAGATTGGGCGAGATGTTTTAACTCGGAGAGCCGAATAGCTGCATCTGCATGCATATCGCCCTGATAACTGAGATAGAGACTATCAACACCAGTACGGAGTATTCGGGTGCTAGATTGATTAATGCTAGTAGGGGGTACAGTGTTACTAGGTTTTGTACCCTTATCATCTTCAAAAGGCGGGAGCCCCTGCTGCGCAGGGTCAACCCGCTTCTCGAAGCTGTCTTTAGGTGTGTCAGAATTAGGATGCATTGTATCGTCCTTAGAGTAAGAGGACGGTGCCGAACCGTCGAGACTAGACGGTTACAGATACTATGCATGGGTTAGGGGGTTGCGAAGGACGTCAAATCTGGATTTGGCGTCCGGTCTGCTCTCTGTAGTATTTTCGACGCTTGCGGAGACTTTCGGTATCTTCAATGCCAAACTCACGACCGTAGACACCGATCTCCTGACAAACATCCATAAGCCCATCCAGAGGCATATCTAGGAAGCCCTCATCATCTAAAATAGCGAAAACGAACATAAGCTTCGGGTAGCTGAGTTTAGACCGCAGAGATGGCCCCTCAATGGCCAGAGCGAGATCGTGTAGGAATGCGGGTTCACTGCCAAGCTGAGCCTTCAGCAATCGGTTCCGAAAATAGGGAATGCCAGTCAGTATCGTTTTATCAACTTGAACAGCTTTGCAAAAAGCTTTGTCACAGCCGCCCTTAGCTTCTTGAACCAAATCACAGATGGATTTACCGAAAGACATGATTGCTAGGTAGTAGCTCATCTGGGTAATGAAGGAGTACACGAGGAGGTAGTAAGACTTCTCGGAATCTATTTTCTCCGCATCAGTCATGGAGTTCCATTGCTCTTCCAGCTCTTCTTGGGTGGCCGGTTCCATGTCGTCAGCAGATGAGTCAAAAAGCTCTGAGTTGATAGCTTCAAGCTTAAGTTCTTCCTTATAAAGTTCTTGCTCATCAGGAGAGAGATTGAGTATCTCACTAATTTCTTCAGGTTCAACTAGGGCGTGAAGTGCAAGTGATTTGATCTTCGCTGGGTCTTCGTAGAAGGTAGCCCAAGGGGATAATCCTTCCCGAGAGAGCATGTCTATTGTGGGTTGGGAGAGGTTAAAGAACCCATGTCCTAATTTGATATCCGACAAAAACTCTTCAAAATCGGGGAGAAGGTTTTGAATTAACTGGATTGTTGAGGTTAAAGAATCTTTGTCCATAAAAAAGCGCTATGTAGACGAGAAGGAGAGGTGTCTGTAGAGTCCGAAAAGCTTAGAATATTCAGGTTTGATTTTAGTTCGAATCTTCGCGTAGGTGGTCCTGCATCGCTAGGTGAATATTTGATTGGTTTGTCAGGTGTTTGGATTTTCAACTGGGCCGAAAGCATTGTAGCTTGGGTTGTTTTCACCCGATCCCATCTGGAAAAGATATAAATTTTTGTCTCCAACAAGCTTTATGGTATGAGCATTCAGTAAATTTACCAGCTCGTTTCTCCATATAGGTAAAGATGACTGATAGTAAAGGTAATCGATTTTCGAACCAAAAGGATTGTCTGAGTGTAATATCGCGCCACATTTCTCGTAGACCTTTACAAATTTGTCTTTAGTAAGATAGTCGTCTGGGCGGTCATCCCATTTCCTGTGAATCCCAATTTCCTCGCTCGGGTTCTGAATTATCGGTCTCGGGAAGAATTCAGGGTTTACGCGACCCATATCTTTAAGCATTAATGATGCATTCCAGTATTTGGAAAACTTCTCATGTTGTTTAGAGAATTCTTCCAGATTTGCTATCAACGAACCAAAAGCAATCAGCTCTAGTATTTTTCTAATTTGCAAGCATACGCTCTCAGTTGTTGTTGGCAAATAGACGGCATGCGCTTGCCTAAATATAAATGCATCAACTACTTTTGTTCGGTGTTTAATTTCAATTAGGAGTGATCTGTACTTATCCTGTGCCTGTTCCATGCGTATACTTAACTCGCTTGATAATAAGTCGTAAGGTTCAGTCCTGCGTTTTATTAGATTTGATTTTTGCGTGGCTCCATAAAACTCTACACAGAAGAAGATTTTCCTTTTGGTCCGCCTTTAGTCTTGTGCTTTGGTTCTGGACTTTCCTTAGCTATTTCGCCCTTTGCTTTCTGATGCTTAATCATTAGTCTATCAATATATGCAAGAAAATCGCTCCCTTTCTTAGTAATCGCAAATCGTCTCCATTGAACGCTGGCTACTTTCTCGTTGACTACTAGGCCATGAATTTGAAGTTTAGGGCAAATATTGAAATATAAGAAGCTTTCTGCCGCACCTACATCGTGTTTGTTGTTCACTCCAGTGACAAAATTTTCTTTATTACTTACGAATACTTCCAGCAAGTTTGTCTCACGTTCTATCCCACCTGATACTTTTGCAGGAACTGTCACCTCAATTAGTCTGATAATCTCCTTTAGCTCCTCGAATTGACTATTAGATGATTCTAATGTTGGTGTTCCAATTCTTTTCTTTGCTTTAGATAGCTCTTCTTTCAGTTCTTCGTTCTCGTTGATTAGTCGTGATATTTCTTCTAGAAAAGCTTTAGTATCGGGAATTTCTTTTCCGGAGACCCAGCCAGTGAGATCCCGAGTTTCAGCGAAATCAGATAAGCTTTCATAAATGCATAACTTTATATCTTTAGAATCCACGAAGAAGGAAGATATGTTGGAAAGTACTTTCTCTCTAAACATTTTGAGTTGCTTAGGGTTTTCTTTTTCGAGAATGCTAGATCCTTGTTCTTTTATTTTTCCTTCCAATGCGTCTTCTTCGATTACGATTGCAAAGAGTGGTTTCTCTTGCTCAACCGCGTAATCATATTCTAATTCTGTGTAGCTTACTCCTGTTGTAGGTTCTAAACTTCCATATCTTCCGCCAAGTATCAGCATGTAGACATCTGATTCTGCAATCCACCTGTTAATTGTTTCCATTTGCGACTTATCACCCGCAGTAAAAAGTTCCATACCAGCAGGTATATGGCCTGCTTTTAGAACTGCTCTTACAGCTGCTTGCCTTTCTTCTGGCAAATCATGATATGTAGATGAGATGAATACTTGCAATTTTTTTTTCATGGCTATCTCTAGGAATCAGGTTAACTACTGAATAATGAATATGATGCTTGTGTAATACGCCGTCATTTTTGATTTGATTGTTATGCGTCTTAGCTAAAGGTAGTTCTCTGGCCATAAGAAGTCCGGCAGATATTGCCTAATTAAATCAGCTTGCGCATGGTAACCCCTGGCTTCAAGTTCCCTTATGAAAACTGGCCAAGGAGGGATGTTGCTTTGGTATACAATTGAATTATGGGCTGACATGCCTCCTCCTTGAGAGTGTGATAAGCCCCCATATTGGGACGTAGATAAGCCTCCATATTGGGACGTAGATAAGCCTCCATACTGTGAAGTTGATAAGCCTCCATATTGGGATGCGGAAAGCCCCCCGTATTGAGAAGTGGACATTCCCCCATATTGAGATGTAGACATGCCACCATACTGAGAGGTAGACATTCCCCCATACTGTGAAATGGACATTCCACCACGTTGAGATGTTGATAAACCGCCACTTTGTGCTGTACCTAAATTTCGGGGCCAAGTTCTAAGATTTTTAATTTTCGGCCTGCTCATAATCAATACCCTCAATTGATAATCGGATCGATACTACGATGCGATTCATATTTGCTATGCGTCCTACCTAATTCTTGCTCGTACTTCATCTTCTAGAGCAATTATCTTATTAGAATTTATAGCAACACCAATATTATTCGGTATTTGCGTGATTGGCATGGGAATATTTGTAGTAGGAGCAGTGACGATTTCGATCTTGCCGGTTGCCGTATGCATGGCTCCAGCATAGTGAATGCCTAGGAGTTTTATTCGAGTAGTCCCCATAAACATATTGCCGTGATTGTCCATGTAGCCTCCAATATTCGCTAAAAATACTGGAGATCCACTAGAACCTGGAAAGCTAGCTATATCAGTTAAAAATTCCTCCTTTCCGTTCCAGTTCGCATTCGGATGGGACGCTGTAATCCCTTTTCGTATTACAGGTAGATTGTTTATTGCATCCCAAATACCATTCGGATATCCAATCATCACGATATCTTCCATAGCTGAGAAGCTTTCCCTTTCCTCATTTGTGGGTATAAGTTCAGTTTGAAGTGGAACATAGAATAGTCTTACGCCAGATTGCTGCATTTGATTAAGCAAAGGACCTAACAAAAATACGGCTAAGTCAACATTTTCCTCAGGGTGAGGAATACACTGTTGTTCGAAGTTTGTAATTTCGAAAGTTTGATGATTTCCTAAATTTGGCTCACCGTTTTCTTGAGCTAGAGTCACTGTAAATCTTCCGGTTTCCGCTCCAGCAATAACATGTTTGTTTGTAATAATGACAGGTACAGCTTGATTTCCTTCTTGAAGGAAATTCATGTAGAAACCAGTGCCTGTAGAGACCCCACCTCCCGCTAGTAAAGATTCGATCCTTACTGTGCTATGAGTTAATTGTTCCATCATACCTAGTGGCATATCATTTCCGTGCGCTGGACATATAGATATAGAGAAAGCTCGCTTTGATTGGGGTGCGAGTACAAATGCTTGTTTTCGATCCAAATCAGTATCTCACTGATTTGGCGGGAATTCTAGTTTCTTCAACTAAAAAAGCAAGCACGACCTGATAGTCCGCTTTGCCCCTAAAACAGGCATCAGGGTATGGGTAAATATAAACGTATATGTAGTAAGAAAAGCACTCACTGACACTAATCCATACTCATTGAGAATCATTTGAATGACTGACCAAGGTCGTAAGTTATTGATAAATAAACATTCGTATATTTGCAGTTAAATCTTCGAACCTGCTGCACAAATACAGACGCTTGATCAAAAGTTAAATAGAATCAATCGAGTAGGGCTGCTGAGAAAAATAGCCGAGCGAGTATGTAGTAAGAAATGCGTGAGTGCGGAGGAATGAATAATGGAGAGTCTGCTGAGTACCAGAAGCAGCTGTTGGCTCTAGATTATTCCCTAGTGAATAATCTCAATGAGTTCTTGAACAAAACTTTCGCTAGTTAAAGACGATACAACTCCAAAATAAGTATTCTCAGTCGGTTCAACTCCTGAATTAATCGCCTCATGATATAGCTGCCAAATATCAAAAATGTCTGACGACGATGAAATCGCTGTAAGCTTTTGAATCACCATGGAGTGGAGCATGAATCCACAGCTGTAATTTAACTCAAAACTATTGTTGAGTGCTGCCTGAGAAAGGGACGTGTTTACCAATCCGGATAAGCATTCTGTAGTTGCTTTGCTCGCTACCAAGTCTACATATTCTCTATTCGTGCCGCTATCAGCTAATAATGCTTGTCTAGCAAAAATCTCTGCAAAGCCTTCATGAATCCATGGATGATCTGTGCTGTATGTTTGCAGAGAACGCTGCTGGTAGATATGAGCAGCTTCGTGAGCAAAAAACCAGTTTGTATCTTCTAGAAAGCCTTCTTCGGTCAAGAGCTCTTCCAAATTATCTCCATACCAGTGCATGAAGACTTGATTTGGCAGCGCCCCACCTTGTCTCCCGAATCGCCCATCTCCTGTTTTTCCATAAGAGGCAAACAGCATCGGTTTGCTGTCTAGTGTCCCGATTTGTTCTGCAAAGTACTCCATGAATGTTGGAAAAGCTACTTCAAGAGATGTTTTTAGAGGAGGCGGCATCCCAGAATCAATCACAGCGATAAAATGAGCAGTTTCGATTACTAATGAATTGCCATGGTAGACATTCATACCATCGGCTTTGTCTTCCCAGCTAATACTGCTGTTGTACTTCTCTCCATTAAAAATGATGGAAGAGCCTGCAGACGGAAATGCTGTCACTCTCCAAACATCATCCGAGTCGCTACATTGCTCGCTACAGGCAAAGAACCTTCCGCTATGAAAAAGCATGCCTCCATCAGAAAAAGGCTGGAACGGGGCATAGTCTGCCGGCAAATACGTATAATTTGCGGGAACTTCTATTTCGACATGATTAAATGCACTTAGATCCTTTCTAGAAATGTACTCAATATTGTCTTCTGAAAAGAAGTAAAATTCTTCGGAGACTAAATTCCAACGCGAACTACGAGAATTATCTGGATTTCTTTTAAATGCGAGTCGAGTGGTTGGTGCAGTAAAAGTGTAAGAGATTTTTAGGAGATCACTATCTTGAAATTTCACTGATAGATATGGAGTTTCCGCATTGCCCAGCGGTACAAAAAATATGGTAAAAATGAAAAACGCGACTATATGCTTCAATATGACCTTGATCTACGACCCACTAATTGGTGGCTGATAAGTTATTTTAACTGTGTCTTAGTGTCTCATTGATTTAGTGGGAATCCTAGTCATTGAGCCTAGCAAGGCGAGTTTGATTAAAGGGCCGCTTTGGGTCTTGCAGACATAAGCTCGGAATGACGAAACATGCTGTTCAAATAATTAATATGTAGTAAGAAATGTACTCATTCAGGCTAATTTAGGCTCAATTAGACTAATATTAGGGGCTGACCAAGGCCGCAAGTCATTGATTTATAAAGGTTGCGATATTCATCCAAAAACCTTCGAACCAGTTGGTCGGGAGTTCGAATCTCTCTGGGCGCACCAAACTAAAAAGCCCTCCAATGGTGGGCTTTTTAGTTTGGCAGGTTCAGTAGAAAGAACTCCTCAGTTCGTAAGGAGCGAAGTCCCGCAGGCCGCGCTTTTAACGCAGCCCGAGGAGTGAGCTATTTATCTTAGATAGATGCCGCATTACCCTCCCGTGCTCATCCAAGTACCTTAAATCCTCCAATTCCTCCAATCCCTCACAAACCACTCTCGACCATCGCCCTAATCCTACGAGCCTTCACAAAATGATCCAATTTATGTGTCTGAATCCACCAAGTGGCTGCTTCCATAAGCAGCTCCGGATTGTCATTTTTATTGGCGAAGAACGCATAAAAAGAAACGCCCACATTATCTCCCTTGCTCGCGATTTTCTTATCACAAATATTGATAACCCTGCTTCTCAATTCTTTTCTGATACTCAGATTACTCCGCTAGCCAAAAGGGCTGGTAACTTCTTATGCGTGTTTCTTCTAATGGTCGGCTATCTTTCTGTCTTTCTATCTATGCCGCAGGAAACTCATAGTTCTCAAAGGTTTTGCGTAAACTAATCTTGCTGATTTTCCCAGTTGCCGTGTGCGGTAACTCATCAACAAACACGACGTCATCTGGCCAAGTCATTTTGTGCAGTTTGTCTTCCAAAAATTTCAGCACTTCTTCGCGGCTAAGCGATTTTTCTGGTTGCAATACAACAATCAGTAGTGGCCTCTCGGTCCACTTGGGGTGATAGCGGCCAATGACTGCTGCTTCAGCGATATCAGCGTGGTTGACCGCGGCATTTTCAATATCGATGGAGCTAATCCATTCGCCACCTGACTTAATTACATCCTTCGTGCGATCTGTAATCTTCAGGTATCCCTCGGACGTTATGGCCGCAACGTCGCCGGTTTGAAACCAGCCTTTTTCATCGACAGGGCAATCTTCGTCGCCGGGAACATCGGACAATCCGTAGTAGCTTTTGGCCACCCAGGGGCCTCTTACTTTCAATGCACCGAAGGCGACGCCATCCCAGGGAAGTTCTTCGTTGTTTTCATCCACAATGCACATTTCTATGCCAAAAACCCCGCGCCCTTGTAGGCACTGCAAGTCGGTAACTTGTTCTGTGGTGAGATCTTCCATGCCTTTCTTTAAGCAGAAGACCGTGCCTAGCGGGCTGGTTTCTGTCATGCCCCAGCCTTGTACAACGACGCAGTTATGTTGYTCYCTAAAGCGCTCGACGATRATTCTTGGGCAGGCCGCGCCRCCAACACTTACTCGAGAAAGRCTGGGAATGGTTTTCTTGCTGGCTTCGAGATARTCGAGCAACGCTARCCATATGGTAGGYACGCCAGAGCTAAAGGTTACYTCTTCTGTGTTCATCAGGTCGCAGAGGGTTTCTCCATCAGCCATTTTRGGYCCGGGCARTACCAATTTCATGCCAACCATGAGSGCYGCATACGGCGCGCCCCAGGCGTTRACGTGAAACATCGGYACCACGGGCAGGCTAGTCTCYATGYTTGATGCGCGGGTRACGTCTGGGAGCGCTCCGCCTAGYGCATGAAGTACYGTGGARCGATGGCTGTATAMGACGCCYTTRGGGTTTCCTGTGGTGCCTGAGGTGTAGCACATGCCACTGGCGGTGTTCTCATCAAACTGCGGCCAATCGTACACATCAGACTGCGCCGCAAGGATTTCTTCATAACATACAACGTTTGGAAGAGTGGTTTCGGGCATATTCTCCTTCGTGGTGAGAACTACGATTGTTTCAACCTTTGATAGGTGTTCTTTCAGGGCTTCCAGCAAAGGCATAACTAAGACATCAGTAAAGAGGATTTTGTCTTCTGCATGGCTAATTATGTAGGCTACTTGCTCGGGGAATAATTTGGGGTTGATGGTATGGCAGACCATCCCGCTTCCGGAGACGGCGTAGTAGAGCTCCATATGGCGATAATCGTTCCAGGCGAGGGTGCCGATTCTGTCGCCAAACTTTGCCCCGAGTGCATCCAGCGCATTCGCCAGCTGCCGGCAGCGTTTGGCGAACGTCTTGTTGGTCTGTCTGTGCCGAGGGTTGTCAACGGTTACWGACACCATCTCCACGTCTGGGAAATTAACCTCTGCGTGATTCAATATTGACGAAATCATGAGTTGGGTGTTCATCATCAAAGCTTGCATAACAGTTCCTTTCAATTTTTTATGAGGGGGCAATCTAGGCTGCCATCCATATTCTTAGTTCAGTGGAGAAGAGTGTAATACTTTATCTGGGTAGCCTCGCTACATTCAGCCCTCCTCAAGGCTATCAACAGACGGCAGATCAGTCTGCGCGCTTGCGGTGATCGGCAGCATCAAAAGTAGGGCTATTTCGATAGATTTCATGATGAATTTCCTGCAGTTTATCGCCAGCTGTTTTGCGTGTTGATGCGGCTTTCACAGTGGCGCTGATTAAAAGACTATAAGGAATTTGGGCAGAGTAAGCAAAGGGGATTAGAGCGCTTTGATTCACATAAATATCTGGATCAAATTACGCT
>JAESUV010000164.1 GCA_016762975.1 Gammaproteobacteria bacterium
GTGCTGTTTATTTTGGTTTGGTGGTTCTCGTCTAAGCCTAGGCCTCGAATGGCTGTGACCGGACTGTTTGCGCTCGGATATGGAAGCTTTCGGTTCTTCATTGAGTTCTTTCGCGAGCCCGACCTGCACCTCGGCTTCGTCGCGCTAGATTGGATGACGATGGGACAGGTGTTGTCTGCGCCATTGATTGTCGCTGGATTGATTCTATTGATGCTTGCTTATAGGAAGCCTCAGTTACAACTAAACTCTTAGCAGTCGCCCCCTTAATCTAATTGATAGAAGAGACGTGTCATGAATCAATATTTAAATCTCTGTCAGCGAATTATCGATGAAGGTATTTGGATTGAGAACGAGCGTACTGGTAAAAAATGCCTCACCGTTATCAATGCAGACCTTACCTACAATGTAAGTGGCAACGAGTTCCCTATTATTACCACCCGTAAGAGTTTCTGGAAGGCGGCTATCGCCGAACTTCTTGGCTACTTGAAGGGCTTGGAYAATGCYGCAGATTTTCGCGCTYTGGGYACCAARTCATGGGATGCGAATGCCAACGAGAATTCGGCATGGCTGAGTAACCCTGTACGMAAGGGCGAGGACGACATGGGTCGTGTGTATGGYGTTCAGGGACGAAGYTGGCWGAAGCCAGACGGAACSAGCATCGATCAACTGAAGAAGATTGTYGATAATCTCAAGCGGGGCRTRGATGAYCGGGGTGAGATCTTGACGTTCTATAAYCCWGGTGAATTYGAYTTAGGCTGTCTTCGGCCGTGCATGCACACTCAYACGTTTTCTCTACTCGGTGACGTGCTTTATCTTACGAGCTAYCAGCGCTCTTGTGATGTGCCRCTTGGACTTAATTTCAATCAGATTCAGGTTTTTACTTTATTGGCGCTAGTAGCGCAGATTACTGGSAACTCGGCGGGGCTTGCTTATCACAAGATCGTCAACGCCCATATCTACGAAGATCARGTTGAACTCATGCGCGATGTKCAGTTAGAGCGTGAGCCATTCGRTYCCCCGCAGCTGCATATCAAYCCRGATATAAARTCACTTGAAGATATTGAGACGTGGGTGACTCTGAAAGATTTCGAAGTTGATGGTTATGARCACCATGATCCTATCTCCTATCCTTTTTCGGTTTAATCCCCTCGAATYTACTTTTTAGAGAGCACACTATGAAACTCGCATTGATATGCGCCATGTCTGAGAATCGAGTGATCGGACGTGACAACGGTTTACCCTGGCATCTTTCTGAAGAYTTGAAATACTTCAAGCGTACCACTATGGGAAACTGCATGATTATGGGGCGAAATACTTGGGAGTCTATAGGGCGCGCCTTACCGGGAAGAACCAGCATTGTGATTACTGGCAAYGCAGAGTATCAGGCTGAGGGCGCCGAAGTRGTTGCATCCTTGCAGCAGGCAATCCAGCGAGCCGAATCAATATCYAAKGAGACRGGTAGCACGGACGCCTTYGTAATCGGTGGGGCGGYGCTGTATCAGGCGGCGCTGCCTCTGGCAGATGCACTGCATCTTACGCGCGTGCATGCGGAAGTCGAGGGGGATACTTATCTTCATGAATTCGACGAGTCGAATTGGAAAGAAATTTCGCGAAAGGAATATCAGGCGGATGAATCTAACCACTATGACTACAGTATTTGCGTRCTGGAGCGACAAAGCTAAGCRHCYAAAGYYTGSGYTACARCYTCTTTATCAAYACCTTAGATTTGCGCTGATAGTTGTAGAGCTCTTGTCTYYGTTCCGGCAGATCGCTAAGTTCTGCCTCCAKRAATCCCTTCCCCAAGAACCAGTGTGATGCAGTYGTAGTCAGAACGAAGATCGTTTTKATGCCSGCMGYTTTGGCYTSAYTCTCTAGACTGCYCAGGAGACGGTCACCATAGCCATTCTTCTGAAAGCTATTGTCGATGGCGATGCAGGCGATYTCTGCRAAATYTTCTCCAATAGGGTAAAGCGCGGCACAGGCAATGACRGAGTCTTCTAGCTCAACRATCTTGAARTTATTGATTTCTGTCTCTAGCAATTCACGAGAACGTTCTACAAGCGAGCCGTTCTCCTCTAAGGGTTTAATTAGCTTGAGTATGCCAGTGACGTCATCAATAGTTGCGGCACGTAAATTCTCGAAGCTATCACTGCTAATCAGTGTGCCGTTGCCCTGTCGTGTAAACAGCTCACGTATTAATGCGCCATTCTTCTTGAAACTAATCAGATGCGAGCGATGAACTTTGTTGGAGAAAGCGCGCAGAGAAGCATCTAGAGCGCGACTTATGCACTGTGACTCTTCATCTAACTTGGCAAGTTTGTCTGCATAGAATTTCGCATCATCTTCGCTGAGCGAGGCAATCAAATTGCCATCTTCATTAAGAACTCCAACCTGTGGAATCATCAGAATTAGTTTGTCAGCTTGTAGCGCGACCGCTGCTTGGGTAGCTACTTCTTCCGCAGACAGATTGAAAATCTCACCAGTTAGCGAGTAACCTAGATTTGAAAGCAGCACAATATTATTTTGGTCTAGCTGTTGTTGGATGGCAGTGACATGTATTTTTCTTACTGTTCCTGTGTATTGATAGTCGATGCCATCATGAATCCCAACGGGCTTAGCCGTTACAAAATTGCCGCGACAAAGRCGTACRTCAGATCCCTGCATTGGGGAGTTGCTTRTACCCATGGAGAAGAGGGCTTCGAGTCTTGCGCTTTCGCCGCCGACGACTCGCGTTACGGTCTCGATGCATTCTGCTTCTGTGATGCGAATATTACGGTGATACGATGAGTTCTTWCCGCTGCTTTCTAGCGCGGCAGAAATCTGTGGCCGGGCACCATGAACGAGTACAAGCTTTACGCCGAGGCTATGTAATAGGTTCAGGTCATAGACAACGTTGGATAGATTTTTATCCCTTAGTGCCTCGCCGCTCAATAGTACGACGAACACTTTTCCTCGGTGTGTATTGATGTAGCTCGTTGAAGCACGAAACCATTCGATCATGCCAATGTTATCTTGTTCGTTGTCCATCATTTGAATCTCTCTAATTCTTATTTCTAACTACAGGCAATGGTGACTAATCATCTTTTGCAGTACATCGATGCAAGGCTCGATCATATCTATCGACATATATTCATCAGGCTGGTGGGCCTGATCGATATTTCCGGGGCCCATAATTATAGTGTCCATTCCCAATTCTTGCAGGAACGGGCCTTCAGTTCCAAATCCCACGCTAATGCCTGCATGGCCGGTCAGTTTCTCGGCTATTCTCAATAGGGCGCTGTTTTCATCAGCAAAGAATGCAGGTACACCGGTAAACAAGGCTGTCAATTCAAATTGAATTCCCAGTGGATCCATGAGAGTTGCGATCCGACTCCTTATTTCCGCTCGCAGCGTCTCGATATGCATGCCTGGTATCAAGCGAATATCGAATTCCAATTCACAGTGGCCACAGATTCGATTGGGATTATCGCCGCCATGTATGACGCCGAGATTTAGTGTTGGATGAGGAATGCTGAATAGCTCACTGCTGTACCTCTGTTTCAATTCTTCGCGGTAAAGCATTAGGTCTGAAATTACCGCATGCATGGCATCGAGTGCATTATTACCGAGAGAAGGGTCGGAGGAATGGCCACTTTGCCCCAAAAGTCGAATGGAATCCATCATGATCCCCTTGTGTGCTTTTACCGGTTGAAGCCCGGTCGGCTCGCCGATGATGGCTGCCCGTGCTTTGGGTCTGCCCATTTCGGCTATGCTGCGTGCGCCCTGCATAGATGTCTCCTCATCTGCCGTTGCAAGAACGATGAGAGGCTCCTTGAAGCTTCTATCCAATAACGGCTTGACCGCCTCCATGATGATTGGAAAGAAGCCCTTCATATCGGTAACGCCGAGCCCATACAGTTTGCCATCGAGCTCTGTGACCTTAAAAGGGTCTACCGACCACAAGTCTTCGTCCAGAGGCACGGTGTCGGTGTGACCTGCTAGCACCAAGCCTCCAGGGCCAGAGCCGAGGGTCGCGATGAGATTAAATTTGCTTGTTTCACTGCCCGGGATTGGAATAATCTCGCACTTAAAACCTAGGGATTCGAATTGCTCCGCTAGATGGTCTATCACCGCTTTATTACTTGTATCGATGCTCGCATTAGCAGAGCTAACACTGGGTAGGCTCACAATGTTATTGAGCTGTTCAAACAGAGATTTTGCATTAGCCGACACGGGGAGTCTCCAGTCAAAAATGTGTAAATGTTAAGAGGGAGCGGAGAGTTTGGCGATCATATCGGTCTTTGAGGCCATAATAAAATCATTAACATGCAGACCATTAATTTTGTGCGTCCACCAGTAGACAGTAACTTTGCCCCATTCGGTCATTATGGATGGATGATGATTCTCGTGCTCAGCCAGTGTAGCTATCTTGTAGGTAAAGGCGAACGAGTCTTTGAACTCGACGAAATGAAATTCGCGAGTGAGTTTTTCTACACCCTCATGGAAACCCCGCTTCCAGCCAGGGACCTTAAGCAACAGGTCATTCGCCTCTTCGTCGCTTATCAGTGGGGCTCCCATCTGACAGGCTTCGCAGTGCTTCTCGTATAGATTTTCCATAGACAATCCTGTGGGAGTCTCTAATCAAGCCATTAGTCACTTCTTTAACAAGAACTTCGCAGAATAACCAGTGACTTGAACATAGACTCCCTAAAGAAATTCTTGTAACAAGCTATTTAGAAGTCGATATCCTTTGTCTGAGGCTGCTATACGACCATCTTTCCTCTGCAGCAGCCCGCCCGAGATTAAGTATTCTACCTTCTTTCCGATAGCGCTAAAAGGGAGCCCGGTTCTAGATTGAAACAGGGACTCTGAAAATCCATGTCTACTGCGAAGAGCGTTTAACAGAAATTCAATAGCACGCTCATCCAGCAGAACTTCGGTTCGTTTTGTCTTAGATTGAATACTATTTCTTAGGTAGTGATTCGGCTGTCTATGTTTCTGGGTTCGCACAATAGTATTCGTCTCTGCAAGCGTGATCTTGCCATGGGCGCCAGCCCCTATGCCAAGATAGTCGCCAAATTCCCAGTAGTTTAGGTTGTGTCGTGAATGACTGCCTTTCTTTGAGAACGCCGACACTTCGTAACGTTGATAGCCAGAATTTGCTAGCAGGGCGAGCCCGGCATCCTCCAGAGAATTCAAGACTGGCTCTTCGGGCAGGGTAGGTGGGCGCGCATAGAAGACGGTATTAGGCTCGATGGTGAGTTGATACCAGGAGATGTGTGGWGGATCGAAGTCAATTGCRGTCTGTAAATCGKTGAGTGCATCGCTAACATCCTGACCGGGAAGRCCATGCATTAGATCCAGATTAAAATTATCGAAGCCGGCTCTTCTGGTAAAATCGATTGCACGTTTGGATTCATCAGATGAGTGGATGCGGCCAAGGTTTTTTAACTGACGCTCATCGAAGCTTTGAACGCCGATAGATAGACGGTTTATCCCGGCTGCAAAATAATCGGAAAACTTGTCAGCCTCTGCCGTGCCGGGGTTAGCCTCGAGGGTGATTTCGCAGGCAGTGCTTAGAGATGCTTTCGCTTGTATGTGCGATAGAATTTTTTCGAATGACTTTGCGCCAAATAGACTCGGTGTGCCTCCGCCAATGAAAATGGAATGTATTGGGCGAGCATTGCAATGCTCATAGTCACGATCGAAGTCCTGACAAAGAATATCTACGTAGTCGTCCTCGGGAATGACCGATTGCACTTCATGAGAATTGAAGTCGCAGTAGGGGCATTTTTTCACACACCAGGGTATGTGGATATAGAGGCTTAGTGGTGGGAGTTCCAACATAGTAATAGCTGCGCTAGCGTATGGCCTCGATGGCTGATGATGGAAATCGCGGGACACTAATCAGTTAACAAAACAATGCCAAGACGTATTCGAAAGGACCAGGATTAGGCCTGAGTTTTAGACAATTTCCAGTAGTTTTATCATCTTTGGTTTATTCTCGAGCAAGTCGGCGAGTGAGTACTCGTTTAGTTTTTCGTACAAAGCTGTTTGTCCAATTGACAATACCGACTTTAATGTACAAATTTGTGCAAGTCGACAAGTAATACCAGCGCAGTCTATGAGGGTGCTATGCCCTTCAAAATGCTGGATAATTTGTCCAATTCGTATGGATTCTGGTTTTTTTGCTAATTCCAGACCTCCATTTTTCCCCTGATAGGTGTTGATGTACTTGCAGCGAGAAAGCTCGTGTACAACTTTCCGTAAGTGCTCTACAGAAATTGGATAGAAGTCCGCAATTTCATGAATGGTTGCGCGTTTGTCATCGTTTACAGCAAGGTAGAGAAGTACTCTCAAACTGTAATCTGTAAAACGTGACAGCTGCATGGCGTACCTTTTTTACGAAAGTGCTTGCAGTACTCGACGGATCTCCGAGTACTGCATATTGGCTTACGTTATTCATTACTAAAGACCCCCTTAAACTTGATTAACGCCGAAAGTCTTCAAATGTTCCAGCGAAGGCATCATGTCTAAACAACCCGTGTTGCTCGGTTGCCAGGGTTTCACTCCAAAAAAAGTTAGGATCGTAATCTTTGTCTGCCCAGGCGTACCAGTCATCACTGGGAATACTTTCGTATTCAATGATTGTTATTGCCCCGCCCGGCATCTTACCGTTATTGGTGGTGTGGTGTTCGATGTGATCGTGGGCAATCCAGCGACCGGGGTTATTCATTTTTACAATAACGTCGTAGCGTTCGCCGGGTTGCATAGGCACAACATCAACTGTCATCGGTTCGGCCAATGGCAGGCCATCTTTGTGAGTCACTATAACATCGTGTCCGTGCAGATGAAACGCAACCGCGATAGTGGTTGCATACAGTCGCAGCCTTAGAACATCACCTAGCTTTACGCGCAGAGGTTGAGTATTAGGGAATGACTTGCCGTTGATTGAAAAGAAAGAGATAGGTTCCGTGGGATTGCCGCCTTCACCGTAGACATTGGCGACGTCCGGATTCCAGCCAGAGAACATCAGAACAGCGTCTTTAGTCACAGTTTTCTCTAGTGGAGTAGGTTCCAGTGGGTCAACAATAAACGCGCCCCACATCCCCCGTGTTCCAACATGCTCTGCAACATTTACATGGCAGTGATACCACAGGCTGCCGGTTTTTTCGGCAACGAATTTGTAGGTATAACTATCGCCGGGCTCTATCGCTTTCTGGGTAACATCGGGCACTCCATCTGCTTGCCAGTTATTTGTCATATAGAAACCGTGCCAATGAATAGTGTGATTCAGAGTGCTATTGTTGGTTAAGGTCAACTCGATTTCGTCACCTTCTTTTACCCGAATCAGAGGGCCGGGCACTTGACCGTCGTAGGCCCAGACCTTGGAGCTGAATCCAGGGGCAATTTCCAGCGTTACCTCTTCAACAGTCATATTAAATTTGTAGCTTTCAGCATTGGCGATTGAAAAACCAAGCACCGCAAGAGTAATTGTAAAAAACTGTATTATTTTAACTAACTGTTTCACGCATCTTTCTCCTTGGGGAAGTCCAGTTTGTGCGGTTTCTACAAATCCAGACAGCACAGGGCTCTCAGAAAAGTAATGATATCTGTGATCTGTTCTTCGGTAAGTGTCTTGCCCCAGTTCGGCATAAGAACTGATTTATTAATCGATTGACCGCCCTCTGAAATAGCCTTAAAGAGCTCTTCATCTGTACGGGTAATCATTTCGCTACGATCTGTATGATTTCGCGGGGCCACCTCTAGGTGAGGCGCATTGATTCCGTTGCCAGTGCCATCGAGGCCATGGCATTGAGAGCAGTAGGACCTATACAGTTGGCGCCCAGTGTCCACGTCCGCACTTGCAGGCAGGAAACAACTGAAAAGGGCGATAGCCGTTAACAGGCGGAAGCTATTGCGGGCACAAGCCAAGGTATTTCTCATTAGCTAATCCTCTCCAGAGAGCGTTTTAAGGTAGTCGGTAAGCTTGTGAATTTGGATATCGCCCATTGCTCGATTAGGCATTGTACTTAGGCTGTCCCAAGCAGCAGGCTCGCGCATATAAGACACAATGTAGCCTGGCTGCAGACGTTGCCAGGCGGTATACAACTCGGGTCCGGATAAACCTCCATACTCGGGAGTGTCTCGATGACAGCCTCCGCAACCCTTAAATTTCACAAAATCCATAGCACCTAGACGTGGAGAAACATTGCCAGGTGTATAATTCGCTTCGGCGGCGATTAGTTCGGCCTTGGGCGTTAGGGTCATCAGCCAATCTGCAAGTTCTTCGGCTTCCGCGCTCCCTACAGCTGTGTGCGGTATCAGTGAGCCCTCATCGACAAAGTCTTCGCCATCAACAGTGCTTGTGTGCATGGCGTAAAAAGTACCTGACGGGCGAATTTGGCTCGGGGATTGCAGCCAATCTATCAACCAGCCGCGTCGAAATTTGTTACCTGCAAAATAAAGTGGAGGTGCGATACGGTTCTGCAGATTTTGTTCCACAATAGCGGCTGGTGTTTCAAACGAGTGACAGCTTTGGCAACTGGTAGCGACCTCTGGAACACCTGCCGCCACCACCTTGCTCATTAACAAGGCGGTGGAGAACGCGACATACAATTTGAAAGGGTAGGTAGTCATGTTGCTAACCAGTTCTCTTATCGCAATATCAATTGATCAGTCTTACCCTTGGTAGAGCTCGCGCCCTCGTAGGTCATTAAGACTGTAATGGCACCGTTAAGTGCATGCTTCATTCGGTGGTCTACCAACGCGTTGTTGGTGGGGCGGTCTGCAGGGGGTAGCAGGTCGAAGATCATGCCATGTGCTGGCCCCACTTCGACAGTCTGCATGCCATACAGCACATTTTTCGGATTGCCGTTATCCCATACCCGCTCCCAGATTCCAGCGATGGGATGAAATGCAGCGGCCTCGTTGATCATGGCGTTCACGAAATAAATTCGTACGCGTTCACCTGGCTCAGCTTCGAGTGTCAGACTGGCATTGGTGTCGTGTACTGGATCGTAATGAAACACCTTGCCGTTGATCAGGGCATTCTGCCAATTGTTACCCATTGTACGGTCGGCGGCGCTGGTGCCTGGAGCGAAGAGGTCCCCTTGAACCAAGACATATTCGCGGTCTGGCTGTGGGAATTCCTCTGTATAACCCTCAGCAGGATCGACGATAATTACCCCATACATGCCACGAGAGATGTGTTCTGCCATGGAGTCTGCACCACAGTGATAGATAAATACTCCTGGATGGTCAGCTTGAAATGTAAAACTCTTTGTTTCGCCTGGCTGTACTGCACTAAATTCATCCAGTACATCAACCACGGCCGCATGGAAGTCCATGGAATGACTTTCTTCATTGTCGGCGCTATTGCTCAAGGTGAACTCAATGGTATCGCCTTGCTTTACTCGAACTAGCGGGCCCGGCACGGTGCCGCCAAAGGTCCACATAGCCTGCTTATTGCCGTTATTATCGATTACTAGATCGGACTCAATAGCTTCCATTCTCACGTTGATTGTTTCGGCAACTGCAGTGAGAGCAAGTGTCGACAGAAAAAAGCTGATGGCCATAGTTAGCTTGTATTTACGCATTGCCTAAAACCTCTTTAATGGGGTATAAAAAATACATGTTAACTAGTATTAACGATGTATGTCAAATACATTGAATAGAATTATAGCCCTCTCAATAATACTCGATTGAATATTATGAAAATGTCCCTACGTGAAACTCATGCAATATGTTTTCTGCGATGGTCGGCAGATGAATCGAATTATGCATATTGGGCTTGCTGGTACAGAACCCATACTGCTTGCTCAGAACTGGCTGTAAAAGACTGGGAGTACGGGATATTGGCGAAAGGTGAGAGGTGATTTATCAGCGATATGTTGCAGATGCAGTCGAAAAAAATTCCACTTGAGAAAAACAATTTGGTCAATAGACCCTTTAGTTTGGCTTGCTATCCTTGTCTCAAAATCGAGAGTCAATCTAGCTAAATTTCACGGCACTTCCGTGTCTAATAGCCTGCACACATAGCACTGGTTAAGGAATAACATGTTCTCGTATTACTGGATACTCCCTAAAATTAATGCAATGTAGTCATTTGGAAACTGTAAAAAACAGTGAACTTGGATTTAATGGCTGGTGAAAAATACCGATTACGGTGCTTTCAGTCGCAATGGGGTATTTTGTTAAACACTAGAGTTTGTGGGTGTAGAGGCTTAGTGGTGAGAGTTCCAACATTTTAATAGCTGTGCTAGCGCTTGGCCTCGATGGCTGATGGCATTTTTTGCGGCGGCGTCCAGCTTCGCAGAAGCACAGCCTTCGCTTAGTACATAGAATAGGGGATCATAACCAAATCCGTTCTCGCCTTCTTCGCAAAACAGTATGCGTCCTTCCCAAGTGCCCTGACATATTAAGGGCATTGGGTCCTTGGCGTGTCGCATATAGGCTAT
>JAESUV010000165.1 GCA_016762975.1 Gammaproteobacteria bacterium
TACTAAAGAGTTATAGACGAAGCTTACCACTGGACCTGTAGCTGTCTTAAAATGTTTATGTCGAAAACGTCAGATAGAATCATAATAATACGTAAAAACAATAACTTAGATTAAATACTCGTGTATTATACTGACCTGTTTACGTTGCGTGAAAAGGTTCAGTATTGATTCAGCTTAATTGAGTTATAAACACTGAGAATTAGCGAAATAGAAAATACAATGAAAACAGCAGGTAACAGCTGGGCAATTTCCTCCATCAACAAGTTTTGTGGGGCGTGTGCGGCATTCGTATTTTTATCCGTTTTCGCGCTCACTGCCCCAGCAGAAGCGCAGAAGGGCAGTGGTGACGAAGAACTCGACACGCTCGAGACTCAGCAGGCAATAGATTCAGTTGAGGATGACCTTCTCAATGAAGCGGAGCGTGCGCGTGATGCGGAAATCACCAGAGAGTTAATTCTGCGCAGACAGGCAATCGATGAAATGCAGGGTAGTCAGGGAATTTATGCGCCGCAGCTACAAGAGGCTTATGGCGATCTGGCGGCACTCTATGCAGAAACTGAAGATTTCGAAGCGGCGATCTCGGTCTACACCGATGCATTGCAGATTAGTCGAATCAATACCGGACTCTATAGCGATGAACAATTACCGATCATTGTCTCTCTGATTGAGAGCAACACCCGGCTGCGTAACTGGGAAGAGACCGACGATCTGCATGAGCTTCGCTACCATATTAGCAGCCGCTTGTATGAGCTGGGTGATCCTGCCTATCTCAAAGCGGCAGAGGGTTATGGCGCATGGAAGCTGCGTTTGCTGCGACAAAATTTGCTCGATCTTGGCTACCGCTCCTACTCGCGTAGTGCCGAAGACCTCAGTGATTTTTATGAGCGGCTCTTGGACAATCTTGAAATTCAAACAGACACTAGGCCGGAGAATTTGATTGGAATAATTCAAGGTAAATCGGAGACCGATTTGGTATTAGCGAGAGCAATAGCCAGCACTCCGTATACGGCTTTTGAGGGAACCACTAGCCGCTACATCAATAGGCAGCGTTGCCGCAATGTACGAAACGCCTCGGGGCAGGTCGTCAGGGAATGCGTCAGCGTCCAAGTGGAGAATCCACGCTACCGTCAATCGCAGATGGATGCGAAACAGTTCGCCATGACTAGACGCACCAGAGCGGTTCAGGAATCCATCGATAGACTAAAGCAGATTCACGATCAAAGCTCTGATCTTGGGGGTGTGGAGCGTGACCAGTTAGAGGCGCAGATCGCCGAGTTGGAGACAGAGGCCTTTCAGTTACTCAGGCAGTCTAGGTCGCGTCGATTATTCTAAATATCCCTTATGCCGGGGCGAATACGCCATTTCCATAAGCTATTTAGGCTCAGACGCCTCCAGTTGTTCTACTTATGGAGGATTTCAACGCAGTTTTAGTGGAAAACAGTCGGTACAACGTGTTCAATGGGGCTGTCTCGTGGTGCTTCCGCGCTTGGGACTGTCAAACAACCGGAGGAGATTATGTCTCAATTTGTTACTAGACTAACTCGGCTCACGCTGGCTGCATTTTTAGCAGCTGTCGCGCTGGGAAGTCAATTTGCTGCCGCATTGGAAGTGGGCGATAAAGCGCCTGATTTCACACTGCAGGCATCTGATGGCCAGACCTACAGCATGTCCCAGTTTTTGGGAAAGAAGCCTGTAGTGATTGCCTTCTTTCCTAAAGCCTTTACCGGCGGATGAACTATGCAATGCAAAGCGCTGCGTGACAGTGCTAGAGAAATTCAAAGTTTTGACGTTGCTTACTTCATGGCCAGTGTAGACACCCTGGAAGACAACACTGCTTTTGCTGAAGAGCATGCAGCTGGTTTTCCAATTCTTGCAGATCCTGATAAGGAGATGACAAGTGAATACGGTGTATTGATGGCCGCGGGTTTCGCTAATCGTTGGACTTACTATATTGGTGCTGATGGAATTGTCTTAAAGATAGACAAAGACACTAAGCCTGCAACCGCAGGCAAGGACTTAACCCGGACGATGGAAGAGTTGGGTTTTCCTAAGGTATAACTTCACGATTGAAATAGGCGTGAATGAGAAAAACGAAACCCGAATGCTGGAAGGCATTCGGGTTTTTTCTTCATTGATTGCTGCGCAGCAACTCAGCAACTGTGTTCGAATTAGGGCAATTGGTGGCTGGAGGCTGATCTGGTTATTCGCCGTGTTGTAGCCGCTCGGGGGCTGTGACAAAATGCGCCAGAGAGTATCCTTCACTTGCGCACATTTGCAGCATCACACACACACGGAGTGTCTTCATGTCAAAACTTGGCCTTTGGGTAGTCGCGGGCATTGCTGTGTTTACACTGTTGTATTTGGTGTACTTAGCGGCCACTTTTGAGGCGCCCACGGGGACCACAACTGTAATAGTGCCAGCGACTTCTATGCAGAGTGTGGTCGAACCTGCCCCAGTGATTACGCTAACTTTGCCACAGACGCGTTTGCAGTCGCCGGAAGAGCCGCCAGCTGTCGCTGCTACGCCGGTCATCATCGATGCCCCGGTAGAGGTGGAGATTGCGGTGCCGGTTGTGGAAGGATTGCCTGGAGAGTTCATTGAGTTACCGAGCCTGAATGACAGTGACGATTTCGTTTTTGAAGGACTGCGTGCTCTTCAAAATGGCGCCGCGCTGATTCGAGTACTGGCGGATGAACAGCTTATTCGAAGCATCGTCGTGTTTGTCGACAATATTAACCGAGGTGAATTTCCTCAGACTAGTTTGCCCTACAAGCGAATAGAGCCTGCGATGTCGGTTCGCAACATCGACGCGAATCTCTATGTGATGGAAGCGGCTGCACACGAACGCTTTAATCAACTCATAGATACCTTTGTTGCAGTCGATACTGATCAGGCGATGATTCTCTATCGAACTCTTCAGCCCCTATTTCAGCAGGCCTATGCTGAGATCGGGTCTAGAAATGTTGACTTCGATGACACCCTGCGCTCGGCGATTAACGCGGTGCTGCGCTCGCCAAATGTCGAGGGGCCTTATCAGTTGGTTAAGCCTTCAGTTATGTTTCTTTATGCAGACGCGAGCATCGAAAACATGGAAGAAATGCGCAAGCAGTTGATTCGAATTGGCCCGCAAAACACAGAGAAACTAAAAGCTAAGCTGCGACAGTTTTCAGAGAAATTGTAGAGACGAAATTGATACAAAAAATATTTACGGATTAATTAATGCTGCAAATTTCATCACCACTCGTTGACGTCAATTGGTTGCACGACAAGCTCCATACTACAGAGTTGATTGTTCTCGATGCATCGGTTCTTCCAGTGGTGCCGGGCTATGAATCTCTGAATAGCGAAGAGTGCTTTCAGGCTGTTTCTGGCGCGCGGCGCTTCGACTACGACACGAAGATATGCAAACAGGATTCTTCCCTGCCGCATATGATGCCGGGAGCAGATTTGTTCCAAGTCGAGGTGCGCAAACTCGGCATCAATAGTGACAGTGTCATTGTGATCTATGACGACGTCGGACTGTATTCGAGCCCGCGTGCCTGGTGGATGTTTCGCGCTATGGGGCATGAGCAGGTTGCGGTTCTGGATGGCGGTTTACGTGCATGGGTTGCGGCCGGCTTTGACACTGTCGACAGTTTTCAGTCTAACGTCCCCGTAGGGAATTTTGAGGCCAGATATGGGGAAGATTCATTCTGCGACTTCAGCGTCGTATTATCGTCTTTAGATGATACAAGCTGCACGATTCTTGATGCGCGCTCCAGCGGTAGGTTCTACGGTACCGCCCCCGAGCCACGAGCGGGTATTCGCGGTGGCCATATGCCCAATGCGAAGAATTTGCCTTTTCCTGAGTTGTTGAACGAAGGATCTATGAAGCCGGTGGCCGAGCTGCAAGAAATTTTTAGTGCATTTATTACACCGGACAAGCGGTTAATTACTAGCTGTGGTTCGGGTCTCACTGCCTGCATTCTCACCTTTGCGGCCTATCTTGCAGGTCATCGAAATCACTCTGTCTATGATGGCTCTTGGATAGAATGGGGAGCCCCATCGAAACTCCCCGTTGTGACTGATTGACAGCATCTAATGCTGTTCCTCCTTTAAAAGCTATTTTTTACAAGCTACAGTATCTCTACTATAATTTCGGCCACACCAATGCACTGGATTTACGTTCCAGTCAGCTATAAGGATGATTATGAAAATTGCCGCCGACGGCGTAGTTGTTGCCGCTCTCTATCGCTTTGCGAAATTCCCAGATTATGAGTCCTTCCGCGAACCCCTGCTTGAGATAATGCTTGCCTCCCAGGTGCGAGGAACATTGCTGCTCGCTGCCGAAGGAATTAATGGCACCATCGCTGGAAGYAGGATYGGTATCGATGCTGTGCTTGCTTGGCTGGRAAAGGATCATAGATTCGCTAGCATRCAGGCGAAGGAATCCACTGTTGATGAGAAYCCTTTCTATCGCACCAAGGTAAAACTGAAGAAAGARATAGTTACCATGGGTGTAGAGGATATAGACCCGACCCATATCGTGGGCACCTATGTGGATRCTAAGGATTGGAATGCWCTGATAGCAGATCCCGAAGTTCTCCTTCTCGATACGCGTAATCAGTACGAGGTTGAGATAGGCACCTTCGAGAACGCCATAAATCCGAAAACGGATTCCTTCAGAGAATTTCCCGAATTCGTGCAGAAGAATCTCGATCCTAAAGTGCACAAGAAAGTCGCCATGTTCTGTACTGGTGGCATACGCTGCGAGAAATCGACGGCTTACCTTAAGCAACACGGTTTCGAAGATGTGTTTCATCTTAAAGGCGGGATATTGAAATATTTAGAAGAGCAGCCTGAAACGGATACCAAGTGGCAGGGCGAGTGTTTCGTGTTTGACAATCGCGTAACGGTAAACCACAAGTTGGAGAAGGGTAACTATGACCAATGTCATGCCTGTCGTCGACCGATCCTTGAGAAAGACAAGAGCAGTGAGTTCTATCAGAAGGGTGTGAGTTGCCATCACTGTTACGATAAACACAGTAAGGAACAGGTAAAGCGATACGCCGAGCGCGAACGCCAGATGGAACTTGCTAGGCAGCGCGGAGAGGCTCACATAGGCGCCCCCATGGAATCGGCGATAGAGCGGGGCAGGCAGAAAAAGCTGCGCTTCAAGGAAGAGCAGAGGATGCGGGAAAAAGAGAAGCTAGGCAATTAGTAAGCTTCGCTACTCCCCCAATATAGCTGCATCTCTTCTTTTTTGGGGTATAGTCTTTTGTTAATGCTGCGTGACTCTTGGTTGTAGAGAGATCAAGAGCTGAATAATAACAAAAGGCGAGTACTATGAATGTTGATTCAGCCAGTAAAGCTCCTCGTGTTTTTCCTATCATTCTCCTATTTTTCGCCGCTCCAATGATCTTAGGCGGCGTGCAACTGATTATTCTGGGTGGTTCATTCTACTATCTGTTTGCTGGATTCTTGTTGGCATCTTGCGCCGCGAGATTGTGGAAGCAAGACCCGGTTGCGTCCATGATCTATGGCGCCCTTATGGTTATCACCGTGCTGTGGTCACTGAATGAATCTGGCACGAATCACTGGGCATTGCTGCCTAGAATACTGCCCTTCGCTGTACTTGGATTATGGTTTCTAACGCCCTGGTTGCGCAGGTCTCTGCATCAAGGCAATCCACCGTCGCTTCTTGCTGCTAAATATCCGCTCTATGTAGTCGCGATTTCTGTAGCGCTAACGGCGTATGTGGCCATAGACGGAGCGGGCTATGAAGTGAACCCGCTGACCGAGCGCTCTGGTGTCAATACCGTGAACACGGCAACCGACTGGCCCAGCTATGGCAATACCCTAGGTGGCAGTCGTTACTCACCAATAGATCAGATAAATAGAGACAACGTAGACAGCTTAGAAGTGGCCTGGACTTATCGTACCAATGCGGGTGGCTCCTTTAAGGCGACACCTCTGCAAGTGGGCGAGCTGCTCTATACTTGTACTGGAGGCAATAGGGTCATCGCGCTGGATGCAAATAGTGGAGAGTTGCGCTGGCAATTCGATCCGCTCATTGATCCCGAACACCTAGAATTTTTGCGGTACTTTACAACAGGTTGCCGTGGTGTTTCCTACTTCGAGGCACCTGAGAACTACCAGGGTGAATGTCAGCAGAGAATACTGACCTCAACCACTGATGCGCGATTGATTGCTATCGATGCGCTAAGCGGAGAGCGTTGTTCTCAATTCGGTGAGCAGGGTGAGATCGACCTAACAATTGGTATGGGTAACGATCCTCGAGTATTCAATTTCCAAACCTCGCCGCCGGGGATCGTGCGCGGCAATGCTGTAGTCGGGGGATGGGTTTTCGACAATCAGAGTGTGGGAGAGCCCTCGGGCGTCGTTCGTGCATTCGATGCTCTCTCGGGAGAATTTGCCTGGGCATGGGACATGGGTAGACCGGGAGTGAATACCCAGCCGCTAAGGGGRGAGGTTTACACCCGAGGCACACCTAACGTCTGGAGTYTGTTCAGCGTCGATGAAGAGTTAGGRTTGATCTATGCGCCGACAGGCAATGAGACKCCAGACTAYTTYGGTGGACAGCGCWTGGAGGCCAGCGAGCGGTATGCGAGYYCCATCGTGGCAATCGATGGYGAGACGGGRTCGGTGCGCTGGTCATTTCAGACAACCCACCATGATTTATGGGACTACGATGTGCCGTCGCAGCCCGTATTGATAGATCTKCCYGGKGAGGATGGTGAGAAAATCCCTGCAGTTYTRGTGCCCACKAAGCGTGCGGAAGTCTTCGTRCTCAATCGTGTCACAGGCGAACCGATATTCGATATTCAGGAGTTGCCTGTACCACAAGAAGGTGGAGTGCCCGAAGACTACGTCGCGGCAACCCAGCCATTTGCTGTAGACCTGCCAAATTTCCGACCCGAACTGTCAGAGGCAACGATGTGGGGCGTTACTCCGCTAGATCAGCTGTGGTGCCGCATCGAGTTTAAGAAGATGCGCTACGAGGGGCACTTTACGGTACCCGGTGCGGACACGATATTCCAGTTTCCGGGCAATGCTGGTGGCCATAACTGGGGCTCGGTCAGTATCGATCCGGTAAATAACATCATGGTCGTTAATCCGTTGGTCTTGGGTAATCAACTAACGCTGATTCCTAGAGACGAATTACCCGAGGGGCAGCAAGGCAATCAACTCGGCACGCCGTACTCCCACAGGACCGTTCGTTTCATGTCGCCTTTAGGAGTCCCCTGTAATCAGCCTCCTTTTGGTGTTCTGGCAGCTATCGATCTCGAGACGAAGCAATTGCTTTGGGAGCGACCTATCGGTACAGCGAAGGAGAGCGGGCCATTTGGTATTAAGACACGCCTACCGATCACCGTGGGCACTCCACAGAGCGCGGGCACGATAACGACGGCGGGTGGTCTGATTTTCAGCGCGGGCACTTTCGACAATACAATTCGTGCCACAAACATAAGTGACGGAAAGGAGTTGTGGAGTGCCGAYCTGCCTTTTACGGCACATGCGACTCCGATGAGCTATTTGTCTYCAGCGGGAGAGCAGACYGTCGTCATTACGGTGCCGGTTTTTAATTCAACCAGCGGCTCCGGCTTTAGAGCCCTYCCTGCAGACCAAGAAGATCCAGAGGGCGGATACATCATTGCCTAYCGTTTGCCACAATGAGGAATTGAAATGARTTGCAGTAGAAGTAGTGCGGTAGTCTTGGGCTCAATGTTTGCGTTTTTGGCYAGCATGACCTTGCTTGCTCAGGAATCTGAGCTGGCAGCACTATCAAGTTGGGTGGCGATCGATGCGCCTACCGGTCATGAACACTTAGCAATCGAGCAGATTCAGAATGAATTCGCTGGCTGGGATCGCGACTCGTATGGCAACTTGTTCAAGGTGGTAGGTGGCGGCGAACCGCGACGCGTAGTTGCCTGCGCTCTAGATTCTTATAGCTATGCCGTGAGTCAAATTACTGACACAGGCTATCTTCGTCTGCATAGGATAGGGGGCGGGTCAAGTCACCTACTTTGGGATCAGGCTCATGAAGGTCAGCAGTTACGCATTCTTACGCGCAGCGGTCCTGTGATTGGTGTGACTGCTGTAGCGAATGGGCATTTCGCTGCGCAGCACAGGGATGAGACTGCAATCATCAGTCAGAACGATCTCTGGTTGGACGTAGGTGCCGAGTCTGCCACGGACGTAACTGACATGGGTATCGCTCTGTTAGATCCGGTTCTGCGCCATTTTCCGGCATGGTCGTATGCGAACGAGGTAGCTGGGCCCAGGGTGGGGGCAAGAGTAGGCTGCGCAGCTACCCTTGCCGCCGCCGAGGCAGGCGTCAACGGATCGTCGGGCAGCACGAAATACTTAATTAGTGTGCAGCAGGTATTCGGCTGGATTGGCCTAGGCGCGGGAGTCAGTAGTGACACCAACCCCACTGAACTCATCGTGCTTGGTACTGGGGCTGCCGAGTTTGATAACCGAATCGTAGACGGTCTTGGAGCTCGCGCCGATGTGGTGTTGGCCCGTAATGACAGAACAGAGATACGACTCATTACCCCTGCTGTTACCGATGCCGATGCGCTTATGGAAAGAATAAGCCTCGCCAGCGCCAATCAAGTATTGGACGCAATGGTGGCGGCCATCAATCCGGGTGCGGTGAGGCCTGCCTGGCTTGCAGCGCCCAAACAGACAACGGTATTGAATAATGAGCCTGCTCGCTGGGGCGCTAGCGAGAACAGCGAACGCTTGATAGAGATCGAAGGGCTACTCGATCAGGTGACGGAAAAGTCAGCGGTGCCCGGTCACGAGGGGCCGATCAGAAACGCTATCTTTGACGCAATGCCGGAATGGGCTCAGGAAATAGCGCAGATAGATGAGATGGGCAATATGTGGGTTGAGGTTGGCCCAGCCGGTCAGGCAACCGTATTCTTGGCGCACATGGACGAGGTGGGTTACGAGGTCGAAAGTATTGATAGGAATGGAGTGGTCAACCTGACCCGTTTGGGCGGTGTGGTCGAGACAGCTTGGGAAGGTCAGCCGGCTCTGCTACAACTTGACCCCTTCATCAACAGAGAATCGCAGGCGGAGGCACCGTCACTGCGTGGTGTTTTCAACACCCGCAGTGCGCCAGAGAAAAAACAGCCCGATGCAGTGACGGCTTGGTTTGGTATGGATAGAAGACAACTGGAAGCGGCCGGCGTTCGTGTCGGGATGGGTGTAACGGGATATAAAGAAGGGCACAGGATGGGCGCCTTTCGTTACTCGTCGAGGTCCCTAGATGATCGTGTAGGCACCACGTCTCTGTTGTTTGCTTTGCGCCAGATAGATCCTGATGCGCTACAAAACAGAGTTGTCTTCACATGGACTGTTCGAGAGGAGGGCGGGCTGCGCGGGGCCGCAGCCATGGCAGAGCGGCTGGGTAGTAGAACTCGTCGAGTCTATAGCATCGACACCTTCGTCTCCTCAGACACGCCCTTAGAATCATCCCATTTCGCCTTTGTGCCGCTTGGCGCCGGGCCGGTGCTGCGCTCGATTGAAAATGCGAGCATGGCCACCCCCTACGAATTGGATCGTAATCGAGGCATCGCCGAGGCGGCTGGCATCGATGCGCAGATCGGACTCACACAGGGCAGCACTGACGGCACGACATTCACTATCTATGGCGCGCCAAATGCGGGATTATCGTGGCCTGGCAGGTACAGCCATTCTCCTGCTGAAATTGCAGACCTTAGAGATGTTGCTGAGTTGATCGACCTGATACAAGCCATGGCCGAAGCACCGCAGGGTCCGTAGCAACAAACCCTTATAAAGCAGGATTCAAAGATGAGTGAAGGTGAACTGCCGTCGAGCCCCTACGGGGATTTTCTCGGCATACAGATAGTAGAGGCCGCGGCAGGTAAGAGCGTCTGCCGTCTAGAGTTAAAGGATCATCACATGAACACCGGCGGTCGAGTGCACGGCGGCGTTCTGACCTCGTTAGCAGACACGGCAGCAGGAGTTGCAGTTCGCTCTATTCGCCCCGCGGGCAAGTCGTCGGCGACAACCGATCTGAGCATCTCCTTCATTCGTCCTCCGCTGGGAAAGACTATCAAGGCATATGCCGAGGTGATTCATGCAGGAAAGCGTCTGTTTCGGACGGAGATCTCTGTTTTCAGCGATAAGAAACTAATTGCGAGGACGAACGCGACGTTTATGATCGTAGATGAGAACTCAGCCAGAAATTGACTACTATCTATTCGCTACACCAATTTTCCTGAGATTAGATTAGTCAAACTTAGGAAAAATGGATGTCGTCATTGAGCGGGACGACATCCTAGGTAGCGTGTAGTAGGCAGTATCAGAAGTCGAATCTCAGTCCAGCAGTTACAGTACGGTCCTTGTTCGGGCGTGCACCGTAAGGTTGGCGTCCAAGAATATCTTCCTCACTCGTTAAGT
>JAESUV010000230.1 GCA_016762975.1 Gammaproteobacteria bacterium
TAACAACGAGGAGGAGGGTGCCCAGCAAGATCATCCCGCGTCCAAGGCGACGATACTTTTGCCCAAAACTAAGGAGGGTCCCCCCAACGATCAGCGCCAAACTGGCGGGCAGGGGCATGAGGCAATACGTGACCGCTTTTCTAAGCCAAAACATCGAGCGGAAAATGAGGCCTCATCGAACGTTTTTCGAACCTATTCACGGAGAAGTGGTCTTCGATGCGAACGCTGATCGAACGCGGAGGCGACAATTACTGTAAGCAGGGGTAAAAGACAAAGGTGCCCGCGACAGTGAATAGAGGATGGCGATAGTTGACTTGAGAAATTCGATGAAATCTCTGAGCGTTACCCCGATGAATGCTGCCGAAATTATTGAAGAGATCGCACGTCTTCCCGAAGGTGAAAAGGGGAAGACTGTGGATTTCGTGCTTCATCTACCCAACGCAGAGACACTTGAGGCCATCAATGAATCAGCTGATGATCTGCCGCGTTACACCAATCTGGATGAGATAAACCGTGCACTTAAAGACCTAGTGCGTGAGGCTTAACGTTGTCTTCAAGAGTAGATTCAAAGAAGCTCAGATCGTCAGCGCGGGACGAAACCGAATTACTGGCGGTGATCTCAGTTTTAGCCAACGAACAGCCTCTGCATGAGAAGTATCGCGACCACACTTTGATTGGCAACTATGCTGGTTGTGGTGAATGCCATATCCGGCCTGATTGGTTGCTGATCTACCAGATCACTGAAGCGGATCTATTCCTCGTTCGCACTGGCTCCCACAGTGAGCTGTTTACTTGAGTTTCTGTATCCTCGTTAAGATACGATAAAGGCCGATGGGTTGGCCGTTTTGGTTTCGTGCCTCTTTGTCATTCGCCGCAAGTATGAAATATTCTTTTATTTCAATTACTTAACTTTATGGCATGAATTATGTAAGCCCACTAAAGCAATGAGCAGTCGAATGTAACCTTAATTGCATCTGTGTCGTCTAACTCATGCATCTAATAATAAATAGAATCAGGTGAGACTTCAGATGAACGCATCTACTAACATCATCAATATGTTCACCAATCATAAGGTGGCATCAAACCTGGTCATGATCATGATGATCCTGTCCGGCCTATGGGCGGCTGACCGTATCAATACGCAGCTCGATCCTAGCGTGGAATTCCCCGTCATTGTGATTCAGGCAAACTGGCCCGGTGCATCCGCCGAAGATATCGAGCAACTCATCGTCGTTCCCGTCGAGCAACAGATCGCGAACATGAGCGATCTAGAGAGCTACCGCTCCTTCAGCCGCAATGGTTCAGCAACGATTATCGCCGTGTTCTACTTCGACTCCGATATCAGTAAAAATCTGAACTTCGTAAAGAATCGCGTGACTCAGATCCGCAATTTTCCTGTCGACATGGAACCGATTCAGATCTCACAGCAGATCGACTATGAAGAGATTGCCGTTATCTCGATCTCCTCCGACGGATCTCTACAAGAGCTCATGCCTTTGGTACGAGAGATGGAAAATGATCTCTATGCCCGCGGTATCGAGGAGATTCGCTTCGACGGCATGCCGGAAGAAGAGATCGCGATCCAAGTCAGCAGTAGCACACTGCTTGAACTGGACACAAACCTCGAACAGATTGCGAGCGAGATCCGCCAGCGAAGTGCGAACTCCCCTGCCGGCACTGTCGGTCGGGGTCAGGCTGAAATGCAATTGCGTAGCCTAGATCAGAAGCGAGAAGTATCAGAATTTGAACAGATGCAAATCGCGGTTGAAGCTGATGGTCGGTTGGCTAGGCTTACCGATATCGCAACTATCGAGAAGCGACCCAAGGTCGGACAGCCCGCCCTCTATCGTGACGGAAAGGTCGCTATCGAGATGGAGCTATATAGGTTGACCAACTCCGATGCAATTGACACAGCGCGCATCGTCAATGACTGGATAGCAGAGACTGAACCGAGTCTTCCCCGCGGCGTTGAGATTCACAAATATCAAGAAGCGTGGCTGCTGCTGAAGGAACAGCTACGCGTTATCTTCGAGAATGGCACCTCGGGTCTGATCCTCGTGCTAGTTACTCTATTCCTGTTCTTGAATGGCAGAGTTGGCTGGTGGGTGATGATGGGCATTCCCGTTAGCTTTCTCTTCGCTACACTTATCTTCTATGGCGTCTTCGGCGGCAGTATCAATATCGTCGCGCTTATAGCTTTTATTATGGCACTGGGTATCGTCGTGGACGATGCCATCGTAGTTAGCGAGGACGCCGTTACCCTCTTCGAACAGGGGATGAGCCCAAGCGACGCGGCCGCAAATGGTGCCAAGCGCATGCTGCTGCCAGTATTGGCCTCTTCCATGACTACGCTAGCTGCCTTCGTACCACTGATACTCGCGGGCGGAGAAATGGGCGCGATCATCACCACTATTCCGATGGTGATGTTGTGTGTGATCATCGCTTCCTTGATCGAATGTTTCTTCGTTCTACCCGGCCACTTACGCCGCGCCTTCGAGAAGTCCGATCGAAACAAGCCAAGTGCATTCAGACAAAAATTCGATAGATGGTTCTACTCAATTCGCGACAACTACTACCAACCACTGCTCAACAAGTCACTCGCGGCACCTGGCACAACACTTTGCGCCGCACTCGCCTGCGTCATTCTTTCTATCAGCCTCATCGCGGGCGGCAGAGTTGGCCTTAATCTTGTTACCGGTATGAGCTTAGAGATGCTGGAGGCGAACGTGAAGTTTTCCGCTCAGGCGAGCGAAACGGATCGACAAGACTACATGCTGAGCCTGGAGAAAGAACTCGAACGCATAGATGCGCTAAATGGTGGCACCAACATCAACGGCTATATCTCGAAGACCAACAGCGCGTGGCTGAATCAGGAACGCAAGACTGGCAGCCAGTATTCCTCTATCCGTATCGAATATGGTTGGGAGGAAGATCGCAGCATTCCGCCACAGGAATTCGTTAACCTCTGGCAAGCAGCCGTGCCACCTTCTCCGCTGGTCGAAGAGCTATATCTGGAGGTTCGTGGCGGCGCCAACAACGGTCGACCCGACCTAACACTCATTCTGCGCGGGCGAGACATTCCGACACTAAAGCAGGCGTCGGAGGAGCTTCAGGATGCACTGGCGGCTTATCCTGGGGTCTCGAATGTCTATGACAACCTGCCGTACGGAAAGGATCAGATCATTTACTCGATCAATTCTGCTGGGAAATCGCTTGGCATAACTACCGAGTCTCTCGGCCGACAGCTACGCGCAGCCTACAACGGCGGGCGAGTCCAAATCTTCAATCAGAACGATTCGGAGCTCGAAGTCTCTGTCATGCTGCCGGACGATGAGCGCGACAACTTGCACTCCCTCAAACAATTCCCAATTCAGACTCCTAGTGGCGAACTCGTCGCAATGGGCCTGATTGCCGACATAGAAAACCGCAGCGGCATCGATCTCATCAATCACAACAATGGCTTCATGTCGGTGGCCGTTAACGCGAGTGTCGACCCGCTGCAGAACAATACAGAGCAGGTAATAGCGCATGTAACTGACAACGCCCTTACTCAGATCCGCGAGAAGTACAACCTCACTTCCGATCTAGGCGGTGCATCCAGACAAAACAAGGAACTACTCGATACGCTGAAGACAGGTGCATTTCTAACGGTCATCTTTATCTATCTGATACTTGCCTGGTCTTYCTCGTCCTATCTCTGGCCGTTGGCAGTTATGACTGCAATTCCTCTMGGACTAACCGGCGCAATAGTTGGGCACTGGGTGATGGGCGCYGAAATTGGAGCGATGTCTCTGCTTGCCTTCTTCTCGCTTACGGGAATYGTCGTGAATGACTCGATCATCTTGGTTAGCTTCTTTCGGCGCGAGCTTGCGGCAGGCAAGCCTTACATCGACGCAATACATGATGCTTCGATATCGCGCTTCCGYGCGGTAATACTCACGTCGCTRACAACGATAGCAGGCTTAGGRCCKCTGATGTTCGAGACCTTTAGCYTAGCCATGTACATAGTGCCGATAGCAATAACGCTCTGCTTCGGCCTGGCATTCTCRACRGTGCTWGTGTTAGTTGTTATTCCAGCRTTGATAGTGATGATAGAGAACACWAAGRTCARACTGCGCGAGGCRTCGCCTTTTACCAGAGCGCAATCCGATRAAGAAACCACYTCCGCAAGCGAAGCGAATAYTGTCTAACAAAYTTAACGGAACARATAATGAACACTGACAARTTWAAGAGCTTGATGAATCCACTAACGAGACTCGGCAAAAAATTCACCGGRCTTTTRTTGCTGVTCTTGTCGCTATTTTTCGGATTYATTATGRTCGCAACCGGACCAAGTGCGGARCCTCTGGAGAAARCCGAGCGAGCCTGGCCGATATCAGTCATTACKGCKKCGCCKGYCGATCTTCCTCCCACCCTGCTCACCTATGGCAGGGTTGAGTCGAAACAARTAGCAAGCCTGAACACCAMTATCTCCGCTCCAGTAAGCGAGGTCTTAGTACGCGAAGGCGAYCGAGTGCGCGAAGGCGATTTRCTTATCCARCTGGAYGCTGTGGAAGGCAAACTCACACTGAACATTGCGCARGCCAATCACAACCGCAACGTAGCGGWRCTTGCKTCAGTGAAGAACGAATCTGAACTAGCCAATACTCTAACSGCTCAATATCAAGAGCTGAACRATATCTCGMAATCRARRCTGRGACGYTCTCTAGACTTAAACACTAAGCGRATGATTTCCGATGCACTTCTCGACGAAGCWAGRGTSGATGCRAGYCAWGYSAACATCACGCTGCAACAACACCTTTCACTGGTAGCGAACTATCCRAATARAATCGCACAACAGCAAGCGTCCGTRGACGAATCGGCGGCAAGGCTAGAGCGAGCAAAGCTAGACCTGCAACAGACACAGATACGCGCTCCGTTCGCAGGYCGTGTAATTCAAAGTAGTGTYTCAAAGGGAGACAGRGTATTAGCGGGCGCRACGCTCGTCGAGATTGCCGATTACAGCGGACTCGARRTCCGCGCATCGGTCCCATCCGAGATTGCRTTCAGGCTCAAYCAGGTATTGCTGCAGGCTCAGGAGGTACACGCTAGCGCGATCGTCGACGGAAGAAAATTGAATTTTATACTCGACAGGCTGTCCGGCGATGTAAAGACTGGCCAGAGCGGTATCGATGTGTTCTTCAAGAGCAGTGCGGGCGAGACACTTGATATTGGCAGAGTACTAAACCTAACTGTAGACATGCCGATCGAGCATAACGTTCTCTCTATGCCTATTTACGCATTGTACGAGAATCAGACAGTCTACCGAATCAATGAACAACGATTGCAGGCTGTGCACTACGAGATAATCGGCGACTATGTCACGGCAGACAATGAACTAAGAACTTTGATCCGTTCCGACGAAATCGGCGCTGGCGATCAATTACTCGCTTCGCGATTGCCACGAGCAATCACCGGGCTCTTAATTGAACCTATCGGCAATGGCGGTGCTAGCCTGGGAATCAATTAGAGCTGCGGCATGGCGTAAATCCTTACACGAAGCTTTCTACATTTTTAAATGGATAAGGCACGCAAATGAAGGCTTACTGCGCCCGCAGCCGCGCCTCAAGCTCTTCTGCTCTATCTGCCGCCGCATCCAACAACGTCTGCTCAACACTTTTTGCAGCGTCCAGGACCTGTTGCTGCTGATCGCTTAAAATCCCCTGCTGCGATTGATTTGGCTCTTGAGTTAAGTTCGGCCCTTCACTATCGGCTCCACAGGCATTTAACAGCGGTATCAACGTAATAATTACTCCTAGTAATACTATTTTCATGGCCTTCCTTCCAATAATTGAAATGTGAATAAAAGAGTAAAAATGAATTAACCAAGCCATAGCAAAATCAACATACCTCGCCCCATGTGTTTCCACTGATTCTCGTCAAATCACGTACCGGTATACCGCGACAAAATGACAGATACTGCCAACCAATGTAAATACGTGGAAGATGGCGTGATTGAATGGGATTTTGCGGATCGCATAGAGTATGGCACCGAAGGTATAAGCCAAGCCGCCCGCTACCAACCAACGCATCCCCATGACAGGCAGTTTTTCGATCAACGGAACTATGGCAAACACGATTAGCCAGCCCATAAACAAATACATCAGCGTGGACAGCAACCGATAGCGCCCCGTATAAAAAACCTTGAGAGTGATGCCCACAATCGCCATAGACCAGGAAATACCGAAAATAGCCCAGCCGATTGAGCCTTGCAGGACGATTAGGGCAAAGGGGGTATAGGTGCCGGCAATCAAGAGATAGATGCTGGCATGGTCCATGATGCGCATGCGACTGCGCCGTAGCGGTGAGCGGCTGCTGTGGTAAATCGCGGAGGTAGCGTAGGTAATTACCAGCGAGCCGCCAAAAATCGTGACACTCGCGATTTTCAATATGTCGCCACCGGCCATTGAGTGAAGCAGCAATGCCCCTAGAGCAGCAATGCTTAAGGCACAGCCCAACGCATGCGATGATACGTTAATTGCTTCCTCTACCGCGCCGTACTGTGAAGTGCTTGCATCGAATGCCATGGTCGGCAGTATGGTCGGAACGCATGGCGCTTGCCAGTCCTTGATCCTTCAATCCTTTTGTTTATCGCTGACATCCCTTTCCGCAAAAATAGTCAGGGTAGCGGGCTGCTGGGCAAAATTGGAGTGCTGCCTAGATCAATAAACGATCAATGAGGGCCAACTCAATTGCAATGCCGACCACAGATTTAGCCCTTGAGTTGCGCTCGGTGGAACGTTCAACCCCCAAGCATCGCGTACCTGCCAGACCAGAAGAATACTAAAGGAGCACACCCCATCCAGAGCAGAGTCTAGTTTTGGGGTAAGCAATAAGGTAATTATTACAAAGGTCGGCCTAGGAGGCGCCTGAAGAGAATCAAAGTCTAGCGTCGCTGCCTGTGCTGCCTGTAACGGTGACGACAGGCCGCCGTCGGCGTCGAGCAAGCCCCGCTATTGTCAGCAGCGAAAGTGCAAGTAAACTTATTGTCGTAGGCTCGGGGACCGGTTCAGCGGTGCCAGCATCATGGGAGAATGGTGCGAAATTGTCTATGTCAACATCGCCCGCTATAAACTCTGAATTATACAAATCAAAGTGCAGCCCAAAACCTGGTAGTAAATTTGACACGTCCAGATCAAAAGACTGGTAGTAGAGATCGCCACCTAAACCTGTTGGCACATGATCAGGACTGTCTTGAGTATTCACAGTCGCCGTAGTCATCGATGCCGAAAAAAGAAATTCAAGCTCGAGAAAGAAAGTGTTAAACACACTGTGAGGTGCTAGGTCACCGGGCTCATGATCTAATACGGCTTCAAATGGCGGATTACCGTAGTCCATGTTATCTACATCGTAGGTAGTGCCATTAAATTGAAAAGAGCCAAATGGCTCCGGAACAGGACCGGTTTGGGGTGTCAGAGCAATGGAGATGTAGTGGGATTCAGTGACATCAATAGCTTTCCCGCCCGTTGCCTTACCGTAGGCAAACAGCGTAAACAAATTGTCGGTAGATACAACCGTCTCAGTGAGCAAGTCATATTCACCACCGCCAATACCCAGCTGAAGAGTGGGCACGCCATAGGCTGATACTCCAACTAAAGAGAAGGCCAGCAACGATACAATTTTAAACACACTTCTCACGCTATCTATCCCTTTACACTGTTACGAAACATTATCTTAAACTAGAAGCAAAAATTGAGCCAGAATAAAACAACATATAAATCAGTTAGTTAAAATCCGTCGTTCGAAAATCAATCTTTTTTGTAAAAATTATTGACACCTAAACCGTTTGGCAAGACTTCGCCCACTGAACTAAATGGCATTGATAGGATTTACAACCCTGTGACCCAATTCACAGGTCCATAGATAGAAAAGGATTAATAATACGCGTAGTTGAACCGACAGCCCGATTGACTAATCAGAGAAAATTCCTGATTTTTCGGCGCAACTCAATCTGTGACCTACACTTTTCTATGAAAGTGGTCGTAAGAATCAGTCTCATGAGGCTTAAAATTATGAACAGAATCCTACAAAAATTAACAGCGCTACTTCCCTGCTCTACTGAGACCAACCGCAAGGTCTTCTCCCTTTTGAATGAAATACGGGACCTAGGGGGCAAAGTCACTCTACTAGACACGGATAGCGGCAGGTCTTATCGCTGCCGTGTGCCTGCGTTAAGTGCAGGGCATCGGGTGTTCGTGGTTACAGGCTTGTCTCCTCTTAAAGAAGCTTATTCTACTCTACAATCTTCAAGACTCACGGTTGTTGTGACAAATGGTAGCCAATCCTACAATTTGTCTTGCACGCTTATGGGGCCGCTATTGCCGGATCACAGTATGGGCTATCAGCTTAAGTTCAAGAACCTTTGCAATGAAACGCGGCAAGGCAGGGCTTTTAACTTACTGCAAAGGGGCTAAGCTGAATTTGTATGAAGAATACGTGGGAGCGTATTTGGACGAAAACCTCGTAGCCGCTCAAGAGTCTCAGGACAAAGTTTTAATCAGGGCACTCACTCAAATCCAGCGCAGATCACAGAGAAGGCAACTATTTCATCTGTTAGATAACATGATGGGTGGAATATTATCAAAGGCCAAAAAACGAGTCCGGTAGCTCCGCAACAAGCACTTCACTAACCACTGTTTTGCGAGTTCATGCCCCAGCAATCTACGGGGCACTTCCATTAGACACTGAAGTAATCGCGGTACCACTCCACAAAATTCTTAATCCCGTCCTCTATTTTGGTCTGTGGCTTATATCCCACATCGTTAATCAGGTCATCAATATCCGCATAGGTTGCCGGAACATCTCCTGGCTGCATTGGCAACATGTTCATAATTGCTGACTTTCCCAGACATCCTTCAAGGATTTCTATATAGCGCATCAGCTGTATCGGGTTGTTGCTACCTATATTGTAGAGTTTGAAAGGAGCGAGACTGGTAGCCGAATCTGGAGTATCACCCGACCAAGACTCATTAGCTTGTGCCACGTTATCCAGCGTGCGAATAACCCCCTCCACTATGTCATCAACATAAGTAAAATCACGCTGATGGTGCCCATGGTTAAATACGTCGATAGGCTCACCGGCCAGGATGTTTTTAGTAAAAAGAAAAAGAGCCATATCCGGACGTCCCCAAGGCCCATACACGGTAAAAAACCTCAACCCAGTTGTAGGAAGCCTAAACAGATGACTGTAAGTATGCGCCATGAGCTCATTGGACTTTTTGCTAGCCGCGTACAAGCTGAGAGGATGATCTACATTGTCATGGACTGAGAAAGGCATAGACGTATTTGCACCGTATACGGAACTCGATGAAGCATAGACCAAGTGCTCGACGTCATTGTAACGACAGCCTTCCAGAATATTTAGAAACCCGATCAGATTGGAACTCATATAGGCATGGGGGTTTTCCAATGAGTAGCGAACACCCGCTTGAGCCGCAAGATTCACCACACGCTGCGGCTTGTGCTCGCGAAAAACATGAGCGAGCGAGTCGCCATCAGATATATCCGCACGTATATCAGTAAAATTGGGATTGCCGGTTAACCGTGACAAACGAGCTTTCTTGAGCTCCACATCGTAATAGTCGTTAAGATTATCTACACCGACCACTTCATCGCCCCGCTCTAATAAACGCAGACTCAATGCGTGGCCAATAAATCCCGCTGCGCCGGTAACCAATATTTTCATGCTGCTGCATCCTGGAAAAGTGATTTTGATCTAATTGTGCTTGCTCTCGAAAACTACGAGTAATTTGAACGGTGTATTGTTTCAAGAGTAAAAACCAAACAGTCCTACAAAAATATTTGCTCCTTAATGTACTGACTACCGCCCTAGCAAAGACTGCACAGCGTGCAAAGTAAAGGTCAATCCGCTCAGGGTCATCAACGCGACAACTCGCTAAAAAAGCGAGTCGAAGAAATCCTATTCTCAATGTCTTCAATCACGGCATTATAAGCTGGCGCTCCTACTCCTCCGTAGATCCTGCGAAAAGTACTGTCATCCATAAATTCAGGCAAGTCCCGAAACTCCGCCATAAAATCAGACTCTGGCAATCCAAAGGAAAATTTATCCTGAACAGCCCGCGCACTGGCAGTATTGGCTACTGCTAGTTCGGCAAATCGTACGCCTGTTCTATCTGCTCCAATATCTGTAAAACTGAAGCCGCTGCCTCCCTGAGAATCCTCCAACTCTTTCAAAAGACCAATAGTGTCTGCAATCCCAGTTCCTGAGGTGACTCCCAATCCCGCAGACACTAAAAAGTGCTGAGCAAAATCTTGCCGGTCTGACAGAAGTAGTAAGCGCTTACCCATGACAGGCACACTATCCTTAGGAAGCCCCAGCACCCGCGCAACATCAATTCCTAGAATGTACATTGACAGAGCAGCAATCGC
>JAESUV010000068.1 GCA_016762975.1 Gammaproteobacteria bacterium
GGACTAACCGATGACGAGCGCCTCATAGTTAAGCGCAACCTCGGCTTCTTCGCTACAGCTGACTCACTGGTTGCCAATAACTTAGTGTTAGCGGTCTATCGCCTTATCACCAATCCCGAATGCCGGCAGTACATCTTGCGCCAAGCTTTCGAAGAAGCTATTCACACTCACGCCTATCAATATTGCATCGAGTCCCTTTCCATGGACGAGGGCGAGATTTTCAATATGTACCATGAGGTACCTTCGGTAGCAAAGAAAGCATCGTGGGGTCTTAAATACACGCAAGAATTAAGCGATCCGAAATTCAATACAGGAACAATTAAAAATGATCAGGCTCTACTCAAAAACTTAATCGCGTTCTACTGCTGCCTGGAAGGTATATTCTTCTACTGCGGTTTCACCCAGATCCTATCCATGGGTAGACGCAATAAAATGACGGGRACTTCGGAGCAGTTCCARTACATTCTTCGMGACGAATCTATGCACCTCAATTTCGGCATCGACATGATCAATCAGATCAAGTTGGAAAATCCRCAACTKTGGACTGACGARATGAAGGAGCAAGCYACACAGATGATATTGCAAGCTACAGCTCTAGAAATTGATTACGCRCGAGACACTATGCCGCGMGGCGTACTCGGKATGAATGCTGTGATGATGGAAGAATATCTACAATTCATCGCGAATCGAAGACTCGTTCAAATTGGCCTGCCKGAGCAGTTCGCCGGAGCTGAGAATCCGTTCCCTTGGATGTCTGAAATTATGGATCTACGCAAGGAAAAGAACTTCTTCGAAACGCGAGTTATCGAATATCAAACTGGCGGTGCTTTGACCTGGGATTAAGGTCTGGCATTACGATTTAGTATCGACTCTTTGGAGCCTGTACCAAATGGAGCACACATGAGCGAAAAAAAATACGCTGACGACGACCCGGAACGCACTCTGGTTACGCTAGATCAGCTTAGTCAAACCATAGAGGTCATGACTAGTGTAGTGAATAGGCTACGTCGCCATTTAAGCGAGCAGATCAAGGCCCAGCTAGCATCCCAGAATCAGGTGCAAGAAGAATTAGAAGCACTTGCCGCTGTACAGATTGAATCTCCTGTGCAGGCAGCCATAAGTGAGCCTAACACCGAGACAGCGACTGCTGAGTCGCAGCTAATCTGCGGCGAAAAAAACGAGCAAGTACGAGAGCAGGGGAAAGAGAGTTTTGTGGTAGAAATTAGCCAGCAAGAAACTGAACCCTTTCGCAAATCCACAAAGACCCTCCACTAAGCTTCCCGTCTTATGACAAGTTGAAGCAGCCACGCTATCCGCCATGACTAAGCCCACAATAGGTGCCATCGTATTAGCGGCAGGTTTCAGCAGCCGCTTTGGCAGTAGCAAGCTACTTGCCAGACTATCGAGCGGGGAATCTATTTTTCAACAGACTGTGCAGCGAATTGCCGAGGCATTCCCCGAACGCCTCGTCGTTACTCGTCCTGAGATGACTGCAGCACTACAAGAACTAGCTCCAGGAACACCGATCCTAAGTTTCGAACGTGCAGAACAAGGGATGGGAGCAACGCTGGCATTTGCAGCTCAAAACATTGGCGACTGGGATGGCTGCGTGGTCTGCCTAGGCGATATGCCATTTATAGAGACCTCCACCTATAACCTCATTGCCGAGCATGTCACCGCAGATTCCATCGTTACCCCAACGTTTGACTTTAGAGCGGGCAATCCCGTGGCCTTTGGCAAAAATTTTTTTACCGACCTTAAAGCGCTAACTGGTGATAACGGAGGCAAAAGGCTCACTGGCATGTATCCGCAGGCTGTTCAAGAGCTGCAAGTCTCTGACCCGGGCATACTGCAAGACATCGACACTCATGAAGAACTGGCCCTTTATCAAMATCTCTARCGARCCCTCATGTYCGSWNTCATTAGRGCCGTAAATYCAGCGACTTATGAAGAGGCGTATTGCATGARGARCCGCTTTCGCCCTACAATCTTTGCGTCGATAGTTTATCGRTAGAACCMGCCAATTAGGGGTGGATGGAGTATAARGCAGACATGAAAAAGATTAAAAATGAGAACGARCTCCTAAAAGAAGCAATACGAGTTGGCACGCGCTATTTCGAGGCACGTGGCGCTGGGAAATTCGAGACCACCGATCATGTCGATACAAAGGTACGTGCGATCTACCTACTGCTTGTCAAAGACGGTGTCATACAATCCCTAGCGACACCTGATGAGAACTTGCTTAATATGCGTCATAAGATAGCGATTTGGATTTCCAAAAACCTTCCCCCCGATCATCACCTGCTGCAGTAGAGCGCCATGCATCAATTCACTAATCCCAGTCTTCTCCTACTCGTTTTTAGTCTGCTTGCTTCGCTGAACACAGCGATCGCCGACACTTCTACGGCATTACTTGCCATGGAGGATCCACAGAATCCGTTGATGCGTATAAGCACGTCACAGGGTGAAATATACCTTGAACTCTTCCCTATTGAAGCCCCCCGCAATGTCGAGAAATTTATAGCACTGGCCGAGGGAGAGATAGAATTTACAAATCAGGACACTGGAGAGGCAATTCAGGCAAGATACTACAATGGCATGCGCTTTCATCGCGTAGTGCCAGGCTTCATCATTCAAGCAGGTAGCCCCGCGTACAATCCACTCGGGCTTCAGGTTAATCTCCTCGACGACGAGATTAACGCAGATGCTCTCGGTCTAGATCAGATATCAGCACTGAACGCCGACGGTAGCTTCGCCGATGTGCTCAACATTGAATCGAAGTCTGATTTTCACCAGGAGATCCTCACGCCACTCTATGCACAAAAAAATATCACAGATGTCGAGGTGGCGCTGAACAGGCAGTATCAGGTTCTCGAAATGCTTCAAAATTTGAGTGTAAAATCGGTTTATGAAAATCAAGGCTATCGCTACGATGATTCTCTAAAGAGCCGACCTATCGAACGCGGCACCGTCGCTCTAGCGAACTCCGGCCCGAACAGCAATGGCCCCGAGTTTTTTATCAGCCTTGCAACCGCCGAGCGGCTGTCTGGAAAATACACGGTTATCGGGAAAGTCGTAGAGGGCCAAGAAGTCATAGATAGCATCGGCAACACCGAAATAGACCCAGATCAATACTCGCGCCTTAGCACCTTGATATATTCTGTGCGAAAGGCAAACTAGCACGAAAACCAACTAATCTTTGGAGCTGCTATGTCGAAGAAGAAAGCCAGAAAGAACTCCGAACAAGGCACCTACGCGCTTTGTATCACTACGGGACTCATCGTAATCGGCCTGGGGCTTGGCCCGCTTCTCGGCATGCTGGCATCCAGCGCCATCGGGGGAACGATAGGTGGTGTTGCGGCTTACTTAATCATTAACCGCAAGTCTGGCAGAAAAAACTAACAGCCCAATACTGCCAACCCGGTTTCATTACTCTGTTTTAGCTTGGTTTGTCTCTTCCATGAATATCTCGCGCTTATAGGGCGGCATCGATTCGAGGATCGTCTTTCCATAACGCTTGCTAACTATGCGCTCGTCGAAGAGAGTTATCGTTCCTGTGTCCGATTCACTGCGTAGCAATCGTCCACTGGCTTGAACAAGCCGAAAAGCCGCGTCAGGCACAGCCAACGTCATAAAAGAATTGAGCCCCTGCTGCTCGATCCATTCCGACAGGGTCATCTCAATCGGATCATTCGGTACTGCAAAAGGAATCTTAGCTATCAACACATGGGTGCAATATTTTCCTCGCAGATCCACTCCTTCCGCAAAACTGGACAAGCCGAAGATCAGACTGCCCTCTCCCTTATCTACCCGTTGCCGATGGTATTTTATTAACTGCGACTTCTGAAAATCATCTTGGCATAAGACTAGATCACGCCACACTGGCGGCAGCAACTGCATAACATCCTGCATCTGTCTCCGACTAGAAAAAAGCATGAGCGAAGCGCCAGATTTATCTACTATTCTAGGAATTGCCTTCACGATGAAATCGGTATGTTTTACTGAGTCTGATGGTTCGCAGTCCATCTTGGGAATAACCAGTCTCGCAGCATTCGCAAAATCGAATGGACTTAAAATGCTTAGGTAGTGCGTATGCTCCGGCAAACCTGCTCGCATCTGCAACATGTCAAAATTTCCCAAGGAGGAGAGCGTGGCGGAGGTAAGCACCGCGCCGGCACAATTGTCCCAGAGTCGCTGCTGCAGATTATCTGCGGCCAAGACCGGGCTCGAGGACAAACCAATATCTGCAAAGCTTTCATTTGTATTGTAAGTGAGCCATCTCGCGACCGGGGCCTTACCCTCAGAGTCTACGGATGCATAACTTAGCCAAAGCCCAAGATTTGCTTCTGCTCGTTTCAACTGCGAGCCTATCAGTGGAAACCACTGCTCAGCGAGTTGCCTACGTTTGACATCCCCGCCATCCTCCATAGCCTCTTTCAAATCATCGCTTATGCTTTGAAATGCCGACCCTAGCCGCGTAAAGAGATTGGCAAGATTCGCGGCCAGACTTCTCACTTCCTCAGGCACGACTCCTAGCGCAAACGCATGCTGGATTCGGTTGTCATAGCTATCCGCTTGATCTATAGACTCAAGAATTTGCTCCGTTATCAACCATGCATGGTCAAGCTGCTCCCTAGAATTAACGAGCAATTTCTGTAGTGATTTCTGGGTTGTCCCATCGATAAAGTCATCCTTGAATAAACGCAGCAACAGAGTATCGGCTCGCTCTAACCAAGTGATGGTTGCTTTGATTCGTGTGTTTGCAGAGAAGTGGGTGTTACTCTTCAATGGCAGGTGGTGCGCCTCATCGAAAATATAGATGCATTTCTCCGGTTCAGGGAGAATAACTCCACCGCCCAAAGCCAGATCGGACAAGACCAAATCGTGATTACTAACGATACAGTCTGCTTTGTCCATAGAATCCCGGGCTTGGTAGAAACAACAATTTCTAAAGTGGCTGCACTTCGGCCCCATGCATTGTGCATTGTCGACGGTTACCGGCTTCCAGTCGATATCGCTAAGTGAGCTTTCCCAGTCGTCCCTATCCCCCTTCCAATTACCCGTACTCAACTGCTCCAACATCTTCTCGTAGAGCGCATGATCCCCCTCGGCGGGATCATCCAATTCTTCTCCGTACAAGTCCATCATCGCTTGCATGCTGTCATTACCTCTAAGCAGCATATCGAGTTTGGCGAGGCACAAATACCGCCCCCTGCCCTTCGCTAAGGAGTAACTAAAACTAAGATCAGAGCCCTCCAATATCTCAGGAAGGTCTTTAAGCACCACCTGTTCTTGAAGCGCCACCGTTGCTGTCGCGATCACCACCTTGTAGTTAAGCGCCTTGGCGAGTGGCAACACGGCAAGTACATAGGCCATCGTTTTGCCCGTGCCAGTACCTGCCTCAATCACGCAGATCGGAGGTTTGGCATCATCATCGGCAAGCGTAGACAAGGTCTTTGCGATCTCAGCAATCATCAAACGCTGACCGTAACGCGGAGTGAGGTCTCTCGATTCGAGCAACTGTCGATAGGTGGACTGAATATCCTTCTTTACGTCGTCCGCCAACATCCAGCTGAGTCCTCGAGTTTCTTTCTAATATTGCCAATTGATCTGTGAATTATAGCATTTGCAGGCCAGTTTCCTGTGAATTTATCAAAATTCGCCTTTAGCAGAGTTCTTTTCTGTTTTGATTGAAACAACATCTGCTACACTTGTGGCATAGTTAGTTTACGCGCTCGTTAGACTGAGAAATCAGCATAGAAATYACAATAAYCCAGCTAAATCCTTCGGTTCGTAGTACATGACAAYTGCCTCAAATCCTGCATCTTCCCTCATAGAYAATACTTGGTTGCATCAAGACTCCGCACAACGTCTTGTTACTATTGAGAAACTAGACCTCAAAGAACCAGGTGCYGCSGMGTTCTTCCTCAAAATAGCACAAGAGGATGAATACGAAGCCGTGCGTTGCTGCGCCATTACACGCATCACTCAATTTGATGCGCTCGAACAGCTACAGAGCGTAGGCGGCAAAGTACAGGAGACTGCCCAACAGCAAATCTACCGAATTATCGCGGGTACATTAGAAAGCAATCACAGCGAAATCGAGCGTATCGAGAAGTTAGAACAGCTAGCCAGTAATGGCATTAAGCAAATAGCGCTGATTACAAAGCTGAAGAGTATTGGGAATCTAGCCGTCGCTGCCGTAGCACTGAACGAAGATCTCGCTGATATTTGCCTATTCGCAAGCAGTGTTCATGCACGCAAATCTGCCGCACTTAAAATCACTGACACTCAACTCCTTAAAGAGATTCTAGCCAAAGTTACCGGAAAAGATAAAACTGTTAGCAAAACAATCACCAGCCGCCTAGAGAGCAGTTCTAGCACCGACAGTGAACCCAGTAAGCCCGACACTAAAGCTGAAGCCGGAGCCGACCCTAAGAAAGCCGAAGTCGCTTCGAAAACAGCAGAAGATTCCGCAGGCAGCAAGACAGTAAAAACTGAAAAGCCAGAAAAAATTGACGTCCCTCTCGTAGAGCCCAGCATTGAGTTCGACGCCGTTGAAAAAGAGGCCGAAAAACTTAGCTACAAGAATACTGCTCGACTCTTTGAAATTCGCTCACAACTCAGAAAATTGCAAGCCAGGCTAAGCGACACAGAAAAGGAGCTGGTAGCTAAGATTGAGGGCCTACAGACCAACATCGCAATAAAAATCACCAAGAACAATGAATACCAGGAACAATTGAAGAGCAAAACAGAGGAGCTACTCACCTCTCTCTCCGAGGCTCTTGAGACCGGAAATTCAGAGCGCGCGACACAGTGCTGGGACAAGATTCAAGGAAATATAAGCAATACCGCCAATCAGGTGCGGGCCGAGCTTCTAAAGAAATCCAATGTGCACAAAGAGAAGCTCATAGAACTTCGCGATTGGAAGATATTTGCCGCAACTGAGAAGAAGAAGGAGCTGATAATTCAGATGCAGCATCTTATCGAAACAAAGATGCACGCTTCTGACCGCTCAAAAAATATTAGCAAGATGCACAAAGAATGGAAGATCCTCGGTCGCTCTAGCCAAAATGAGCAACTCTGGAAGGAATTCAAAAAGCTATCAGATCAAGCCTATGAGCCTTGCAAGGCKCATTTYAAAGAACGAAAGAAGAARATGGCTGAGAATCTATCAAAGCGCAGAGAGATATGTGAGTCRCTTGAAGCTGAACATAAGCTGCTAATCGAGGCTGACGATGAGCCCGACCTCCCTAAATTGAACAAACTTCTTAGCGATTCCGAGAATAATTGGAAATTGTATGCCCCTATAGAGCAGAGCAAAATTAGGAGTTTGCAGAAACGCTTCTATGAGACAGTCAATCAATTACGGAAATTGCGCAAGAACAAACTATCAGTCAGCGCCAAACTAAAACAAGAACTAATAACCCATGCGCAAGATCTGAGCAAGATCGAAGATAACAAACACGCCATGAACGAGGCGAAGCGCTTGCAGCAGGAATGGAAAGAAATAGGCCCTACTTCTTACCGAGAAGATCAGAAATATTGGCAAGACTTTCGCGCTGCCTGCGATACCATTTTCAACAAACGCAATCAGGCTTCGAATGCATTACGCGAAGACCTCCAAAAGATCGAGATTCGACTCAACGAGATACTTAACTCTTTAGATGCCATAGCGAAGAAGGACGATTCTGCCTTCCGTGATTCGCGAACATCTTATCAAGATTTGGCTCAGGAATTCTCAAATTCACTAGATCCGCGGATCAAATCACAGCGCAAACGGTTGCTTGACCGCTTTAACGCGGCGAAGCGCCAGATCGATTCYAGGTTTCGAGCATTGCCCGATAAACGACARCAGCAGTTGATGCAARCCATTCTCGAGAAAGCCTCCACGYTACAAGATATCGAGAAGGCCCTGCTAGGCGAGAGCGATACTGAAAAATTTAGCTCYGTGCAGCAAGCTTTTGATCTCGACGCATGGAACAAGGCAGACAAGAGTGGCAATATCGAAGTAGATGACTTGTTGAAGGCGAGACATAGTGCAATATTTTCCGCAAAATCCAATGCTGAACTGGCTAAGCAATGCGCGCAGTACGAAGACACATTTAGGCAGCTCTGCATACAGGCAGAGATTCGAGCGAACGTCGACTCGCCAGCAGAAGACAAAGCACTCCGAATGAAGTTTCAACTGGAACAACTTAAAAGCGGTTTCGGCCAAGCAAAGCCAGATCCAAAACAAAACTTAAAATATGCTATGAACACGGAGATGCAATCTCTTGCATTGGGCCCACTCAACGAATCCGCGCGACAAGTTTTCGCTGCTCGCTTAGGCGAGGTGCTGCAGAAATTACGCTGAGAGCTGATTGCGGCTTCGGCTAATCACCGGATTAGCATAACTCAACAAATAATGCCGATGTAGCTTTGGATCCACCTGCTTTATCCTATTCGAGAATACCTCTCTCGACTCTTTCTTTATTTCTGGAGCGCTAATTTCCAGCCCAGCCGCACTCTCCGGCAGCAGACCTTTTTCCTCTAGTAATTCGAAAGCGATATAATTACTATCCCGTAGCTTGTAGTTCTCCAGTATCTGCGAATCGATACGAGCTGCGATCGCATCTGGATCATCGCCTTCGTATTGCATCTCACTACCAAAGGCAACGTGAACTGCCCCTTTAAAACCGATCATTCCTGCCACTATGCTCTGAATGTCACTCTTTTCATTCTTGGTAAACGAACCTGTGGAATCGAGCGCATACAGCTCTTCCGCCTTAAGAACATCACAGGCATCATACTCATAGGAAATTGACACCGGTACAATGTGCAGTTTCTGCAAACTTTCACCGAGTGGTTGCTTGCGCTGAAACATGGCTAACATTTTAAGCAGCGCGGCCTCTGTCTTATCGACTCCATCTTTCGCTCGCCCTTCTCTCTGCGCGATCCAAACATGACTCCCCTGCTCTATGCAGTGGTGCATGTACTCGGAAAGCAAAGTTAAACCTTGTAACAGTTCTCTACCACTTAGTGATCGCGGCACGATGAAGCTCTTATTGAGACGCATCAAATCTGACACAAACGGCTTCTTTAACAGGTTATCACCCGTGGCTATTTGCACCGTCCTGTTTCCTGCGCTATACAGCATGTAATTTACAAAGGCGGGGTCCATCGTAATATCACGATGGTTACTCACAAATAGATAGCTCCTCTCACTGTCGAGGTGCTCTAAGCCTGAGTGTGTCAGGCTCGTTGTCGTATCCTCGATCATCTTGTACATGTATTCCGCGATAACATCCTGCATGCTCGCCACATCGTGAACCGAAGCAACTTGACCTTTCAGTTTGTTACGCGCGAGAAATCGCATCATGCCCGGAAAAAGGCGCGACATTTTCGGCGCATAGAAACTGGCGATACTTGAGAGAAATTCTGGGTCGGTGACTAGACGATCTAAGACAGGTCGAATCTCATGATCGTGATAGGGCCGTATCTCTTTAAATTTGTCCATTTATTTTTTAAATATCAATTAGTCAAGAATTGTCAGGTATTGTGATTTACTGCCCTTCTTGTGAAGGTCGGATTCTAGCTACTTTACTCACACTTGTGTAGCCCAAGCTATTCAGGCGTGGCATCAATTGCTGTAATCGCAGCCACATAGTCATCCAAGCTCTTAAATAGATCTTGGCTCGAATCCCCTGCTTTCGCTTTCGCCTCGGCATAGCCTTGCTCATATGACGCGCGCGCCTCACTTGAAACTAGTCGCTCGTGCCTGAACTGATTCCATTCGGCGAGCTCTTGAGCGCTCAATGTGTCCTTAAAATTACGCGCCCTATAGCGCTGCAACATCGTGCCTAGCCTAGCGTCTCGAAATGGCAAATCTAGTCGAGCCAAATCTTGAGCTGAGGTCGAACGAATCATAGACATTAGATTCTTATCAGAATCCGAAAAGAACCCACCGCTGTAGATCATATAATCAGGATCTGCTTCCTTCTGTCCCATCTCCTCGGAAAACACCTCAGCAACTTTACTCACTAACTCGTTGTTGTCTTGCAGATAGCTCCAATGACTCTTACAGCTATCCAAATCAATACCAAACTGCTCGGCTCGCTGACTAGGCAGGACCGCCGGCGAGGCAACAACTGGGCATTTATTGATGTGAATAGTCTTCAGCCCGATACGTTCTACGCCTTCTTCCAGCTCGTCTCGTGGCGTAAAAATTCTCTTCCTAATTTCTTCTACACTAAGGCTCGCCCAACGTTCTGGGTCCTCACGCAAATCGTAGACGATGATTCCATTTTTGTTTGTGGGGTGCGGACAGAGTGGCA
>JAESUV010000231.1 GCA_016762975.1 Gammaproteobacteria bacterium
GAAAAGAACAACTTCGTACAGAACAATCACAGAAACTCGCGGTTAGTAGGTGCCTTCGAGCCTGAGACCAAGGGTTTCTCTGCAGGCGACTATTACGTGGCTATGAATAATCGGCTTGCGAACTTAATTTTCTATCTTTTAGAGCCGGAGTCCGACGACGGATTAGCTTACTGGAATATGTTCGATGACTATCTGGAACGAGAGTTAGTAAACACGAGTGCGGTCGACTACCCCGTGTTTAAGATCTTGCTTAGATAGTGTCGCGTTTCAGTTTCTATTAAATAATACGCTGTAGGGTCCGACGCCGCCACGATCTACAACTAGGTGTTGGTAGGCGGACTGTGGTCCGGAAGTGCGCACATAACTAGTTGTGCCCAAAGACTTCACGTCGGCACGATAGCGGCCGTGTAAATACTGGCTTAGCTCGATAGCTGTCACTTCGCCATTCTCATCTCTATCTGCCAAACCTTCTCGTATTGCCTCGTCAAAGAAGACGGAGAGATAGCCTCCCGCCTGAAACTTGAATGCCACCTGTGAGGTGACGTCTTCTTCGGAGGAAAACAGACCCATGCGGCCCGGTCGGGAAATAATATCCTTGGAGAAGCCGCCGCTAAAACAGGAATCCATCACCAATAAGATTGTGCCGGCATTGCTGTTGTCCAGCAGGGCGGCTAACTCATCATCCAACATTGGGCCATCGTAGAATTCGATGGTTTCATCCAAGCCATCAGGATCGGTACTGTTTGGGCCATCTGCTCGTGGCACTCTGTCGCCGTGTCCCGAATAGAAAATCACTAAGGTATCGTCGGCGCCTATGTCGGCATTGATGCTATTCAGGGCTGCGCGGAAATTGCTCCCGGTGGCGTCGGCATTGAGCAGTGTATAAGCATTKTCTGGATTCATTCCAGCRCCAGCTATYAGGGCATCGCGAGCTCGGATCGCGTCYTGATCAGTTAAATCGAGATCGTTATCTGTGCCGGGATAGTCGGCTATTCCGGCGAATATGCCATAGACTTGCGACCCGGAAKTGGCGGTGGTGGAAACKGAACTGAGCGCATCGGCGGGGCGAACGTTGAGYTGATARTCRCCMGTYTCACCGCTACTGTAGGATGATACRAGAATGCGATAGCGACCTGATTCTCGTAGRGTCAGCTGTATTWGYGAYTGATCCRTGCTGCCTTGATAGTCATCGTTCTCGATTAATTCGCCAGAAGGTGTTTGCAGGCTGAGTACAGTGTCGAAATCATTGGCAGTGAGGTCGATKACTACCGTATCTCCACTATTGCCGGTAAAGAAAAAGCTATCTTGAAAKCCATCGTTTTCAGCGACTTGATCGCCGTCAACTAAATCTCCAGATATCGAGTCACCCAGGCGTAGGCTGGGCGTCGTAACTTCCGAATTGCCGCCACCCGATTGATCAGTGATTTCCGCTATATTAAGCCGGTATTCGCCGGTTTCTCCGCCTGCAAAAGAGCTAACGACTACTTCATAGCTGCCCGCCTCCGGTAGAATAACTTCGATTCGACTATTCGAGCCGTCGGCATCATCATTAGTCAATGCTTCTCCATTTGGCTGTCTGAGGATCAAATAGGTATCGAATTCATCCGAACGTAGATCGAGTGTTACGGATTGGCCGGGCCGACCTTCGAAATTATAGATGTCATAATATTCGCCATCAGTGAATGTATCGTCTTCATCGATTAATACGCCGCTAATTTGTTGATTAAGAGATTGCAGCGGTCTTTCGTCGGTGGTGATTTCTAGTGTGTAGCCGCCACTTTCGGACTCGGCAAAACTCGACACGATTACTTCGTATACCCCGGTCTCAGTTCTAGGAATAGAAACTAATGAACGATCAAAGCTCGCTTCATAATCGTCGTTGCTGAACTCTTCGCCACTAGGAGAGCGGACAGTCAAAAATGTATCGAACTCGCCCGAGCGCAAATCGACAATCGTGGAATCACCTCGGTCAGCGATGAAGGTATAGCTGTCGCTATAACTACCGTTTGCTCTGGTGTCGTCTCCCGCGCGAAGGTTGCCGCGCTCGAAGCGTCCGCCAAGCACAACACTGGAACCGGATAAGAGGCGGATTGAGCCCGCTTCAAATAGATCGCGGCAGTCTTGGGCATCATGAAACATGTCTGTGTCTAACAGCATAGCCGCCATGTTACTCCCAGCGAAACGAGGATCATCGCACTGACGGTCAAAGGCCCAGGTGCTGCTGTTGTCGCCGAAATCTACGCCACCATCACTACTGGGCGCACTGCCTTCAGCAAGGTTGATAGATCCCGCTAGGAATAGCTCGCGGCAGTCATTGGCGTCATGAAGTCTGTCATCTTCCAGGAGAGTTGCAGCTGTTCCTTCGCCGACAAAACGGGGATCGTCACACTGTCCATCATTTGCCCAGGTGCTGCTGTTATCGCCGAAATCTATGCTTACATTACTACTGGGCGCACTGCCTTCAGCAAGGTTGATAGATCCCGCTAGGAATAGCTCGCGGCAGTCATTGGCGTCATGAAGTCGGTCATCTTCCAGGAGAGTTGCAGCTGATCCTTCGCCGACAAAGCGGGGATCGTCACACTGCCCATCATTTGCCCAGGTGCTGCTGTTATCGCCGAAATCTATGCTTACATCACTACTGGGAGCACTGCCTTCAGCAAGGTTGATAGATCCTGCTAGGAATAGCTCGCGGCAGTCATTGGCGTCATGAAGTCKGTCATCTTCCAGRAGAGTTGCRGCTGWTCCTTCGCCGACAAARCGGGGATCGTCACACTGCCCATCATYTGCCCAAGTGCTGCTGTTATCGCCGAAGTTAATGCCTGCAAMGTYAGATGTGGAATTGCTGTCTACTAGGTAAATGGAGCCAGCAAGAAAGAGATTCCKGCAATCGCTTGCGTCGTGCCCGCGGTCAGTCTCGTCCAGAGTTGGTGCCATGCCATTCCCGGCGAARCGAGGATCGTCGCATTCCTGATCTTTCGCCCAAGGGCTCGCGTTATCGCCAAAATTAATGGAAGACGCACTCGGYTGTGCATGGATGTTTGAAGCAAGGMACGCAAASAGGAGTCCGCTGGCGAGGGTRCAARTTCGCAATGTRTTGAATGYAGGGAAACGYMGTGGTTTTGCAGATTTAAACATCGTGGTAACCGCCCTTAGTTTTACTTGCTTAGTGTCTGTTTAAGGTATTGCCCGGTATAGGACTTCTYTGTATTTGCTACGTCTTCGGGTGTSCCCTCGGCGATGATATAGCCACCACCACTGCCGCCTTCCGGGCCTAAGTCGACGACCCAATCGGCGGTCTTGACTACGTCTAGATTGTGTTCGATGACGACGATGGTATTACCCGCGTCGCGAAGATGATGAAGCACCTTGAGCAGTTGCCGGATGTCTTGGAAATGCAGCCCTGTCGTGGGTTCATCGAGAATGTACAGGGTCTTTCCGGTGTCTCGCTTGGAGAGTTCTCGCGAAAGCTTGACACGTTGCGCCTCACCGCCGGAGAGTGTGGTCGCTGCCTGTCCTAGGCAGACGTAGGAGAGACCTACCTCCATGAGTGTCTGAAGTTTTCGTGCTATGGCCGGCACGGCATCGAAAAACACGCGTGCGTCTTCGATGGTCATATTTAATACTTCGTTGATATTCTTACCCTTGTACTTCACTTCTAGAGTTTCGCGGTTGTAGCGCTTGCTGTGGCAAACCTCGCAGGCCACATAGACATCAGGTAGAAAATGCATCTCTACCTTTACTAGGCCGTCTCCCTGGCATGCCTCGCAGCGACCGCCTTTTACATTGAAGCTAAAGCGACCGGGCTTGTAGCCACGCGTTCGTGCCTCTTGGGTGCCGGCGAAGAGTTCTCGTACCGGCGTGAAGATGCCAGTATAGGTTGCGGGGTTCGAGCGCGGCGTTCTGCCGATGGGGCTTTGATCTATGTCTACTACCTTGTCTAACTGGTCCAGCCCAATTATTTCTTCATAGGGCGATGGATTGAGAGTGGTAGCCTTGTTCAGTTTCGTAGCAGTGATTGGGTATAGCGTGTTGTTGATCAGTGTAGATTTTCCCGATCCAGATACACCGGTGATACAGGTGAATAAGCCTAGGGGAATTGTTAGGTCTATCTTCTGCAGATTATTGCCAGTCGCGCCCTTTAGGGTGAGTAACTTCGTATCGTCGTAGGGCGTGCGATTCTTCGGTATCTCAATTTTTTCTACACCGGAGAGGAATTTCCCGGTTAGGGATTCCTTCGAATTTTTGATGTCCTCAAGTGTACCCTCGGCGACTATTTCGCCGCCGTGCACACCTGCGCCAGGGCCGATGTCGATGATGTGATCTGCGCTCGCGATCGCTTCCTCGTCGTGTTCTACCACTATCACCGTGTTACCTAGATCGCGAAGGTGAAAGAGGGTATTCAGAAGGCGGCCATTGTCGCGCTGATGCAGGCCAATAGAGGGCTCGTCAAGAATATACATCACCCCCACTAGTCCGGCGCCAATCTGACTGGCGAGGCGAATGCGCTGTGCCTCTCCACCGGAGAGTGTGTCTGCGCTGCGATTCAGCGTGAGGTAGTTTAGGCCCACATCGATCAAGAATTTTAGCCGATCTTGTAGCTCCTTTAGAATCTTATCTGCGATCTGAGCGCGGGTGCCGGAGAGCGTGAGCTTTTTAAAATAGTCTGCCGACTCTGCTACTGTCATTGCGGTGATGGTGGGTAGGTTTAACCCTTTGATTAGCACGTGACGTGCGTCTTTCTTCAGGCGCGTGCCGCTGCAGTCCGGACAGGATTGCGAGCTAAGGTATTTAGCCAGTTCCTCGCGGACATGATTCGACTCTGTCTCGCGGTAGCGACGCTCCATGTTAGGCAAGATGCCTTCGAAGGGGTAGCTGCGTGTGATTGTGTCGCCACGATCGTTTACATAGTGAAAGTCGATTACATCTTTGCCGCTTCCCCTGAGAATGAAGCTCTGGTGCTTCTTGGAAAGCTCCTTAAAGGGAGTCTCGACTGTGAAGCCGTAGTGAGCTGCCAGGGAGGTGAGCATCTGAAAATAGTAGATGTTGCGACGGTCCCAGCCACGAATCGCGCCTTCGGCGAGTGCCAAGGTCTCGTCGGTAATGATGCGGCTCTCGTCGAAAAACTGTTTTACCCCTAAGCCATCACAGGTGGAGCAGGCGCCGGCGGGGTTATTGAAGGAGAATAGCCTCGGTTCTAGCTCCGAGATGCTGTGTCCGCATTGTGGGCAGGCAAACAAGGAAGAGAACACCAGGTCATCCTGCTGTTCTTCGCCATCTTCACCGGTAATGCTGACCAGTGCTAAGCCGTCGGCCAATTGAATGGCGGTCTCGAAGCTCTCTGCGAGGCGCTGTTCCAGGTCGGGCTTGATCTTCAAGCGGTCGACCACCACGTCGATGGAGTGCTTCTTGTTCTTCTCTAACTCCGGTGGAAACTCTAATTCACACACGAGTCCATCGACTCTGGCGCGTATGAAGCCGCTGCTGTTCAATTCGCTGAAGACGTGAAGGTGTTCTCCCTTGCGCTCACGGACAATGGGCGCGAGCACCATGATACGGGTGCCTTCGGGAAGAGCCATGACATTGTCGACCATCTGGCTGACGGTCTGGGCCTGTAGCTTTATGTTGTGTTCTGGGCAATGCGGCTCTCCCACGCGGGCGAAGAGTAGTCGCAGGTAATCGTAAATCTCGGTAATCGTGCCCACGGTGGAACGTGGATTGTGGGACGTGGATTTTTGCTCGATGGAAATCGCCGGCGATAGACCCTCGATATGGTCGATATCCGGTTTCTCCATCATCGATAGGAACTGACGCGCATAGGTCGAAAGCGACTCTACATAACGGCGTTGGCCCTCGGCATATAGGGTGTCGAATGCCAGTGATGACTTGCCAGAACCGGACAATCCGGTGATGACTACGAGCTTGTTGCGAGGGATAGTGAGGTTAATATTCTTGAGATTATGGGTGCGTGCACCCCGTATGATAATCGAATCCATGATTCACTCACTGCGATAGGCGGAACCGAGCATTATCGACAATTACGTAGGCAGGAGTAAAGGACAGCTTGCGGATTATCGCAATGAAGTTTATTTCCGCGAAAATTTCTAATGAGTGCGGGCTTGATATACACTTAGTCGAAGTTCTGGATCGGTTTCAGGCTCTAATATAATGGCGATGCTACCCCCACAATTGTAGGTCCTAATCTAGGCTCTACTAGGGGTGCTAATAGTAATACAACGGGTTTTAGTCGGGGGAGATAGATAGTGGCAAGTCGAGGTGTAAATAAAGTTATTTTGGTTGGAAACGTAGGCAACGATCCGGAATTCAGGGTCATGCCAAACGGCAACGGCGTGGCGAATGTCTCTATCGCTACTAGTGAAGCGTGGAAGGATAAGACTACGGGCGAACAGCAGGAAAAAACTGAATGGCACCGGGTGATTTTCTTCAACCGTCTCGCCGAGATCGTCGAGCAATACATAAAGAAGGGCAGCAAGCTGTATATAGAGGGTCGTCTGCAGACTCGATCCTGGGAACAGGACGGTGTTAAGCGCTATACCACTGAAATCGTTGCCTCCGAGATGCAGATGCTAGATTCGCGTGGCGGTGGAAACGCGGGTGATAACTCGTTTGGTCAGGGCCAAGGCCGGGGTCAAGGTCAAGCTCAAGGTCAACCTCAAGGTCAACCTCAAGGTCAGGGCGGCGGTGCGCCAGCGGCTAGATCTTCCTCTACGTCTGCAGCGCCACAAGCGGCTCCTGCAAACTTCGATAACTTCGACGACGATATACCTTTCTAGGCAGATTCACTCTGAATTTTGTCGGAATATTCTTGAGATAGCTCGCTTTACAGGCGGGCTATCTCAACTAGCGCGGAACCGCATCGCATTTTCCTGAAATCATCCCCTGATCAGTTGGCAACAATGGGCTATAGCCCAGCTTCTGCTTGACTCTAGCCACGTTTGGTCAGACTCTAAGCACTAGATCTCTAACAGCGTATTTTAGTAATGGAAGCCAGTCAGCAGTGAAGTTGTTCTTAGTAGGAGCGAATAGCCCAACAGGCAGAGGATTGATCGAAATTTTGCGGAGAAACAAGATTCGTTTTCTTGCGCCTGCTGATAAGAATTTCGACCCTGTCAACGCAAGCGCCATCTCTAGAATGGTTGCCGATTTTGCTCCCACTCAACTGGTCAATATGGCCGACTTTATTTCTAGGAACCACAGTGCGCTAAAGCGGGCAGAGTCCTCCGAAAAGCGTTGTGAACGCATCAATGCCTTGCTGCCTGCTACGTTGGCCGAGACCTGTAGTCAGCTCGATATTCCCATGCTGCATCTGTCCAATAGCTATGTGTTCGATGGCGAGAAGAAACTGGGTTACAACGAGAATGACGAAACAAATCCGAAGGGCGTCTATGGATACTACTCGCTGGCAGGCGAGGAGGCTGTAAGAAAGCATCCATCGCATATAATCATGCGTTCAGGCTGGCTGTTCGGAAGGCACAAAATAGGCTTAATCAAATCTTGGATTCGTACCATTAAAAATCACCACGGCGAATTGACGGTTTCTCGCCGTCGATTCAGTCCAACGTCAACTGACGATATGGCCTCGGCGATATTGGCCGTCACTCAGCAGGTGGACTGTGATGCGAATGTCTGGGGTACTTATCACTACAGCGGATTGGAGAGTAAGAAGGAAATAGAGTTCGCACGGCAGATCCTCAAGTACGCCGCTAATCACGATGAAGAAGTTTATCAGCTGTTGGAGAATACTAAGATTCGGGAAAATCTACCGCGGCTGCCAGAATTACCCAATTCTACGCTTTCCAGTAAGAAAATATTCGATACCTTTGGCATTAAGCAGAAGTCCTGGCACGGAGATTTGCAGGAAACTATTAAGACCTTGTATGTCGGTCGCCTTCGAAATGGGCCAGACGAATCGGATAGTGACATCATCTCATGACTGTCCACCCTTTGAGCATAAGCTAAGACATGTCTCTGACGCCAATTGACACAGCCCTCGAACAACTAGTGCCGCTGTTACCGTTGATAGCGGAGAAGGAGCGCGTGCTTTTAGAGCAGGCTGCAGGAAGAGTCTTGTTTGATGACTGTGTGTCTCCAATTAATGTCCCTGGGCACTGCAATAGCGCGATGGACGGCTATGCACTGAAAAGCAGCGATCTAAAATCCGCAAATACCCAGCTGAAGATCACCCAGAGAATTGCAGCGGGTGAAGTGGGTGGGCCGCTAAATTCGGGCGAGGCCGCACGTATTTTTACAGGCGCCCCAGTGCCAGCGGGTGCAGATGCCGTAGTAATGCAGGAGAACTGCAAAGTCAGTGACGGTGTACTTAGCGTGCTACAACCGCAGGTACATTCGGGCGAGAACTTGCGGCAGGCAGGAGACGATATACAAGCTGGTGCGTTGATGTTGGCGAAGGGTCATCGGCTAAAGCCGCAAGACATCGGCTTGCTTGCCTCCATTGGCTTGATGTCAGTCAATGTTACGCGAAGACTACGAGTGAGCCTGTTAACGACCGGCGATGAATTAGTGCAACCTGGCACTCAATTAGATGCTGGTCAGATTTACAATTCAAATTACTTCACACTGCATGTTCTATTGAAAGGCTTGCAGGTAGACGTGCTCGATTGCGGCGTAGTGGCGGATGATTTCGAGGGAACACGGCAAGCACTTATAGCTGCAGCCGCGACGAGTGACTGTGTAATAACGACCGGCGGGGTGTCCGTTGGTGAGGAAGATCATGTGAAGGCTGTGGTCGAGCAAGAAGGCGAGCTACAGTTGTGGAAGTTGGCCATAAAGCCGGGTAAGCCTCTGGCCTGTGGCAAGATCGCCGCGACTCAATTCTTCGGCCTGCCCGGTAATCCTGTTTCTGCTTTCGTTACCTTCGCGTTGGTGGTTCGGCCCTGCCTGCTGCATATGTCAGGGGTTAAGAAAACCGCGCCGAATACATTTCGAGTAGCAGCTGGCTTTTCAGCTGCCAAATCAGGAGAGCGACGGGAATATCTGCGTTGTCAGTTAGCGCAAGATGCGGCTGGGGTGACTTCCCTGCAGCCACTACGAAACCAAAGCTCAGGAGTGGCTACGTCGCTGAGCCAGGCAGACGGCTTAGGTGTCGTCCCACCCTATACAGCGGTGGCTATCGGCGATAATCTTGAATTCATTCCCTTTTCAGAACTATTGAACTAATTCAGTGACCTGACCCCTATGTCAATTCAGCCTATTAGGTTTTTATTTTTCCCGCTTGCTGTGCTGCTGTTAAGTAGCTGCCAAGCACCTCCGGCCGAATCGACGGCGGGAGAGCCTCAATCTGTCAACGCTCCTCTCAGCATTCGGGTGTTGTCAGAGGCCGAGGTGTATTCTGGATCGAGTAGTGCGGATAACCGTGACTCGATTCCGGATATATTGTATGCGGCATTGCAGGCATTGAGTGAAGATCGACTGCTAACTCCGATTGATGATAATGCGCACAGCCGATTCAAACGCGTGCTCGCTATGGATTCTAGGAATGAACTCGCTCTGGAGGGGCTGCAAGACATCGTCGTGCGGTATCTACAATTGGCGGGGGAATCGATGCGCCGCGGTATGTTCGATGAGGCAGAGACAATGTTGGGCAGGGCGCGCTACGTCGACTCGAGTCATCCGGGAATAGCGAATACGGCAGAGGCTCTGCGGCTAGAGATGACTTCTAACGACCTGTTCTTCAAACTGGATTATCCAATCTATTCGGCTCATTCTGAGCTGGCTCAGATTGAACTCGCTGATATAGCCAGGCAGACGAGAGAGCACGAAGCCTTCTTTCTGATTGTCGCACCAAATGATGACTTAGCGAGATGGATGGTGTCGGTGATGCGCGAGGCGGTACCTGGCTATCGACTGCGCGGCAATATCGAACTCTCCAGCCGTCTCGGCATTCGTCTGCGGCTACCAAGCGACGAATAGTCTAGAATTGTCCATGATAGTGTGGTGAGTCCATTGATTACTTTGTAACTTAAGAAGTTTTCGCAACCAAAACGTACTCGCTAAGTTACTAAATTATCAGTGTCCCCTAGTATTTCTCGTGCAAGCGAATCATCAAAGTATTGGAGAAAGAGATAAGCCGAATTGAAAATCAATTGGACAAGCATATCGAGAGCGAATCTTCCTGGGCTGAGAAAAAGGACATTCTAAAATCAGCACCAGACATCGGTGACACCATGGTCTACACACTGCTGGCTGATCTACCAGAGTTGGGATCGATGTCGAACAAACAGGCCGCCGCTTTAGTTGGAGTAGCACCCAT
>JAESUV010000166.1 GCA_016762975.1 Gammaproteobacteria bacterium
TGAGAGTAATACAATTAAATACTGATTCATAAGCTAGACCGGCATCGTCCGCCGCTTGCGCATCTAGCACGAGAGTCAGACCCTCGTCCTCTTGATAGGAGGCTATCGGCTGCAATTCGGCAAGGTCACCGTATTTCAGATTGGCTGCTGTGTAAAATACAAAGTCGCCGGGCAGCAAACTCGGCTGCAATAGAGCAAGCAATTTATCTAGGTCTTCTTCGCCCACCTTCGAACTCCCCCGCTATTGTTTTGCCTACTGCTGATCGTGTTTCGCTCTTCTAGCATCTGGATGCACGATCTAATCCTCGGATTATGGATTTGTATAGAAAGTAACATACTTATATTCATTGCCTTTGTAGTGCTATTTTCACAAGAAAGCAGGGCAAACACTACTAACCATAATTAGATAATTTGGCTTGTGCAATTCGCGGCATTCAAATTGAACGAACCCAGTATCGGCGGGGACAGAATCAATTCCTCGAACTGAAAACCAGGCTCCAGCTTTCCAAAATCGGCATCGGCTCCAACCCCCAGTTTCATTTGGTTTTGAGAGTTAGTAATTGTCATAGCACCAACGTAGACGGCGAAGTATTGAGTGCCGTCAGGCGCGATGGCAACCTCAAAATCCGCATCACTACCTTGCACTACTGTATCGGCAATCCTTAAGCGGTATTTGTCGGTTGCAATCTGTCCGAAAACGGTACGTAGCGATCCTGCTAGCAGGATCAACTCCGCTTGGTCCGCATCTACTTGTCTGTAACTGTAGGAGCTCACACGTAACTTAGAAGCACATCCTAGTGCCACAAGGGAATTATCGACAAACCTAAGCTGCACCAATCCGTTTGCCGGTGTTTCTACTGTGTCTCCCGCACTAATAATGTCGCGCCTTTGCACGGTTTCGCGAATTCCATTCGCTCTTACCACCTCCACCTTACCCATTGTGACGATAATACGAGCGACGATTTCAGTTTGGGAATTACTCAGTGGACTGACTAAAACCAGACTTACAAACAGCATCAAAATTCTAGAAAATTTGTTAATCACCTTGTCTGCTCCTCGAATCAGAGAAAAACTCACTAGACAAGACGCTCGCCGTTCGCAACATCGCCAGCACCCACAATGGAGGGGTCTGGCACGGCCAGCACAACGGCGCCGTCCTTGTCATAGAACCCAGTGACTAGACACTCAGACATGATGGGACCGATCTGTTTGGCTGGAAAATTCACCACTGCCATGACTTGTTTTCCTACAAGGTCCTCTTTCTTATAAAGCTGCGTAATCTGGGCGCTGGATTTTTTAATGCCAATCTCCCCGCCAAAGTCCACCTGCAGCTTGAACGCAGGGCGTCGCGCCTCAGGAAAGTCCTCCGCCGCTATGATAGTACCCACTCTAAGCTCTACCTTAAGAAAATCATCCCACTCTATCTGCTCCATCGTCTCGCCTCTTGCTGAATCTGCACTGCCTGTTCCAGATAGTAACACTTGCGATTCGGTTATTTCGATCATCAATTGAGCTAATCATCGCGTCAGAGTAGTATGAAGTTAGAACTCACTTTAAAGAGAAATACTATTGAAAAAATTGAAGGCGCTAGCTGCCCTAATTGCCACGGCCTCGTTAATTTCCTGCGCGGTGCCCGGCTGGATGCCCCTTGGCGATGCCCAACCAGGTGAGGTATTGATGCCTGGCGAAACGGCAGCGCTGCAGTTCTTCACGAATATTCCAAATTTCGATACTGAGGTTGGTCTGCAGGCGGGCGCTCAATATGCACTTAGAATAAATCTACTCAGTAATTGGGTGGACAGTACTATCGATAAAAATGAGAACGGGCAGACTCTGGATCAATACGGCTTTGCCAACAGCATAATGCCGATTCCAGCCGTTTCAGTGCTAAAACGCTCTAGAGAACATAATTGGTTCGAATTAATGCTACTGCAGGCAAACTGCAAGCGTGGCAGCTTGGTCGGAATTTCCGATCTAACTTTTGATGAAGCTAGTGGTAGTTACAACTTCGTCGCAACTTGTGACGGCAAACTCACCCTGTTTGTAAATGACAGTTACGGCTTCTATGGCAATAATTCAGGTTTCGCTAGCATTTCTCTGTCTCGGGTAAATTAGTTGTCGTCACTCCAACTGGGGGTGATGAATGCATACACTACAGCAGATACTAAACCAGAAAGAGACTAACGAAATTTGGTCAGTCACACCGACTATCACCGTTTTCGAAGCGATACAAGTGATGGCGGATAAGCGTGCTGGCGCACTATTGGTAATGGATGGCGTCAAACTTGAAGGCATCATCTCAGAGCGGGACTATGCGCGCGAAGTAATACTAAAGGGGCGCAGTTCCAAAAAGACCTTAGTCGGCGAAATCATGAGTGCGGATGTCATCACCGTCGCTCCCATCGACAGCGTGCAGAGCGCATTGGAGTTGATGACTCAACACCGTATTCGCCACCTTCCTGTAGTAGATGGCACAACTGTAGTCGGAGTATTGTCTATCGGCGATCTTGTAAAGGATGTAATTTCCGCCCAGCAATCCACCATAGAGCAGCTCGAGAATTACATTCGAACTTAGCTGTATTAAAAACACCACAAGAGCTAAGTGCAAAAATAAACTGAAAAGTATCAGTCGGCCTTAGAGAGATACAAGGTGGCACCTGGGTTTAAAACAAACCCTAAGCTTCCACCTGCTCAACACTAAACCCACCCCCCTCCTGCTTTTTAAAACGCAGAAGCTTATTGATGCAGTTTGGCTGTTCATCAGCTACGTGCGACACATACAGAATATTGGTCAGCGACCTCTCTGCAATTGCATCTAACACCTTTAGAATCAACTGGCGATGAAAGTCGTCTAGCCCTACACAGGGCTCATCCAAAATGAGTATACGGGGGCTCTTGATCATCGCCCGCGCAAGCAAAACCAGGCGCTGCTGACCAAAAGATATCTCGTGATAGTACTGCTCCTCCAATTGCTCCAGCCCCAGAGCCGCTATCCAGCGCTTCGCCCTCTCAATCTCTACAGTACCGCCCTCATCATACAAGCCAACCGAGTCGAAGAAGCCGGAAACCACAACACCGAGCACTCTCCAGCCCTTAATATATTTATTATGCAACTCGTTCGAAACGATGCCGAAGTGCTTCTTGGTCTCCCAGATCGTTTCGCCACTTCCTTTTAAGCGACTGAATAGAAAAACCTGCTGCCCATAACCCTTGTGATTCTCACCATCGATTAGAGAGAGCAGTGTCGACTTGCCACAGCCGTTAGGGCCCTCTATTACAACGTGGTCTTGACCGGTCATAGTCCAGTTCACATCGACAAGGACTTTGCTCTCGCCATAACTGACTTGGACGTCCTCCAGTCGGACTAGCTCTTCATCATCCTTTCTTATCGGAGCTGCCTGCGGGAGCAGTGCATCTAGATTCACCGTGGCTTCGATTACGACAGCAGCTACCTCCTCGAATTCCGGCGTTTTCAATACTTCTGCGAACGAGCCCTGTCTGCTTATTTGCATACGAGAATTATTGCGCTGCATGACTGCCATATGACTTACACCCGGCAAAATGTCCTTCGCGCGCCTGCACAACTGTAGACTACTGAATTCGGCGCTCATGGTTTTCTCAATTGTGCTTCTGATCTGCTCTTGAGAACTCCGATCAACACTCTCAAGAGGATCATCCAGAATAAGTAACTGCGGAAAACCGTCACGATAGGCATATAGGGAGCGCGCGATAAGCACCTTGCGAACCTGCCCTGACGAAAGAAACCGAATACCTTTGTCTAATACCGCCTCGAGTACGAGCTGTTCAATTAAATCGGCGAATAGCACATCGTTCTGATCCTGCTTCGAGCGTGACGCGCAAATTAGCTCTTCAACTACAGTGCCTTTATCCTGCGCGTCACCGCTGAATTCACTGATATCGAGACGATTGTCTCTCTCCCAAAGACGCTGCTGCTCCTCGAACGAAACGATATGCAGGTCGCGGGCAGGATCGAAATTGGGGTCATAACTGACATAGTTGCCAGATTCGAGGCGCTTACCGGCAAGCAAATTTGCGAGAAGCGTCTTTCCGCAGCCATTCTGGCCGAACAGGCACCAGTGCTGACCAGGCTCGATAGCAAAATGCTCTATTATCAGCAGAGCCTGCTTACCGATCCGGCATTGTGCGCTGTCTATAGATACCAGCGTTTTCATGAGAGCGATGTTGCCACAGTCGCCGTTAAGTTTCCTGCCCTGATGCCAGCCAATAGAGTCCCTGTATCTACCCAAATTTACCCCATAGATTTAGGGCACAATGTTGCAATTCAATATCTCTGTCAGTAAGCTGCGCGCCATGGACATATCCCTTCTCAACGTATTTAGCGCCTTCTGGTTTATCTGCTGCTGGCTCGGCTACAGCCTGTTCGCGCGAAAGCAGGCCAAGAAGCGAAATAGCCTGTCCAGCGTACTGTATCGATACCGCAAGGAATGGGTGTTAAAGCTCTCGAAGAGCGGTATGAGCGAGGTTGATTCTGACTTGCTAGGCAGCCTGGAGCGGCAGGTTTCGTTCATGGCCTCAACATCCTTACTCATATTGGCGAGTCTTGTTACGGTGCTAAGCGCCTCTAGCGAAGGCTTCATGGATATGTCGTCTCTGCGATTCGTCGAAGAGGTCTCGCTAGAGATCGTGCAGATGAAATTGCTATTGATGATATTTGTCTTCGTGTATGGCTTTTTTACCTTTAGCTGGGCACTGCGCCAATATGGATTCTGTTTTGTCCTGTTTGGCTCATCCTTCAATACAGTCAGATATTACATGGGGAACGAGGAATACCAAGCACAGGCAGTGCCTCGAGATTTTAAGGCGATTGCGAAGGTTCTGGACCGCGCGGCGCACAGCTACAACTACGGAATACGTGCTTACTATTTTGCAATGGCTGCACTCGCCTGGTTCATCAATGACTGGTTCTTCATTGCCGCCTGCGCAGTAGTCATATTTGTGCTCTATCGCCGCGAGTTTAAATCTAGCTCATTGCAAGCCATGGTCGATGCTAGACAAATTGCCAACGTCCATGACGAAGAAGAGATCAAATTCGACTAACGGCTACTCGTTTGCTGCCCCTTCACTTGGAACAACTAGGGCACCTCTGAACAACGCGGATAGCGCTCAGCGGGACATAAAGCACTCAACTGCTAGGCGTGCTTTGAAGCTAATGGCCTTAGTCCTTAGCAAGAAGCACAACAACGCAGATGGGTGCTTTAGGCCCCGCCCGAAGGGGCTTACAAGCGAGCCCGCCCTCTTCGTTGCCACTTTTTGGCGTACGGACGTATGCCAGCAAAGTGACGTCTCGATGGCAAGCTCGCCTGTAAGCCTGAGTGCCAGCCGCGTTGTTCAGAGGTGCCCTAGAACTGATCGGCGGGGAAATCATCCACTTGTATTGCTAAATCTCTCGCCGCTTCGGCTTCCAGGTAGGCGTCTGCCTCGGATTTAGAACAGACTTTCTTCTTAACCGCCGTTTTAACTAAGACGCCTAGATCTCCAGTGTCCTCAATATCGCCATCCTTCAATGCCAGCCGAATCGCATCTCGAGTTACCTTTGTAGCTAGCAGTTTCGTGAAGGCATCTTCGATGATAAAACTCGGATCGTTAGCATCTTTGCCAATGTACATAGGCTCGCTTAGCCGGTTTCTAAGAGGCGAATCAGTAAACATAGTCTTCACCATTCTCTGCTCAAGTGCATCATTCGGCAGCCTGTAGCGCCTGCCGAATGGAAAGACCACGAGCTTCAACAACCAGGCAATGGGTTTATTGGGCAAGTTCTCGAAGAACTCGCTAAACGCCATCTGACAGTTATACATCGCTAACTGAATATTCCAGTCGACATAGGGCAAATCCTCTCGATTACTGCCGTTGTCTCGGTAGTACTTCAACACAGCCGTCGCAAGATAAAGATTACTAAGCACATCGCCAAGTCGTGCTGAGAGTCGCTCCTTACGCTTCAGCGCACCGCCTAAAAGCATCATCGAAATGTCTGAGACCAGCGCTAGTGCTGAGCTCATGCGGGTTATCTGCCTGTAGTGTCTCGCCGTTGCATCGCGCACTGGAGCACGCGCGACTAGAGAAAAGGTGAGGCTTAGACTTAAGGTGCGCACAAAGTTGCTAAAACAGTAGCCCGCGTGACGAAAGATGAGGCTGTCAAATTCTTTTAGCCCCGCTTCGCTATCACTGTCCTTCGCCGCCTGCATCTCACGGAGGATGAATGGATGGCAGCGAATCGCGCCCTGGCCAAAAATAATCAAGTTGCGCGTCAAAATGTTCGCGCCTTCCACGGTGATCGCTATAGGCATGCTCATATAAGCATAGGCTAGATAATTCGCTGGCCCTAGAATTAGACCCCGTCCTCCGTGCACGTCCATGGCGTCCTGCACAACCTTACGCGCGTTCTCGGTCATGTGATATTTAGCTATCGCAGAAACCACAGAAGGTTTGATATGAAGGTCGACGGCGCCTGCGGTCATCACGCGAGAGGCCTCTAACTGATAGGTATAGCCCGCGATTCGTGCGAGCGCCTCCTCTACCCCCTCAAAATTCCCAATTGGCATATTGAATTGTGTACGAATGCGCGAATAGGCACCCGTTAACCTATAACAGACTTTGGTGATAGCGCTGCCCAGCGCGGGAAGTGATATAGCACGACCCTCGGAAAGGCAATCCATGAGCATCTGCCAACCCTTACCGGCGTAGTCTGGCCCACCGATAATCCAATCAAGGGGAATAAAGACATCCGTACCCTGAGTCGGCCCATTCATAAAGGCCATGCCCATGGGAATATGACGATTGCCATGAACTACGCCCGGATGATCGGTCGGTATCAGAGCAACGGTAATTCCCAAATCGCTTTCATCTCCCAGCAAATTGTCAGGATCGTACATCTTAAAAGCTAAGCCCAATACGGTGGCAACCGGCGCCAAGGTTATATAGCGCTTGTTCCAAGTCAAAGACAGACCAAGGCATTCTTTGCCTTCGTACTCTCCCTTGCAAACGATGCCAGCATCTATGATCGCACCCGCATCACTGCCCGCTTCGGGGCTGGTCAGGCCGAAGCAGGGAATCTCAGAACCGTTCGCCAACCCCGGCAGATAGCGCTGCCGCTGCTCGTCGGTGCCGTATTTCAAAAGTAGTTCGGCAGGCCCTAGTGAGTTTGGCACCATCGCTGTAACCGCCGCGCTGCTACTCTTAGTGGCCAGCTTGGTTACAATGCTCGAATGCGCGATAGCTGAGAAGCCGAGACCACCATATTCCTTTGGAATAATCATTCCTAGAAACCCCGCGTCCTTCATGTACTGCCAGGCCTCTGGCGATATGTCTTTATCAATCTGTACGATTTTCCAATCGTCAAGCATGCCGCAGAGAACCTCGGTCTCGTTCTCGAGGAATGCCTGTTCGTCCTCACTTAGTTCCGGTTTCGGATAGTTCAATAGTTCATCCCAGTCCGGATCGCCCTGAAATAATTCCACTTCCCACCAGACGTCACCGGCCTCCAAGGCTTCCATCTCGGTGCGGTTCATKGGTGGCAGWACACTCTGAAAAAACTTATACAACGGCTGCGTCATTAACCGCATTCGCAGATCGGTAGCGAAATAGAAAAAGCCAGCCASTAAAAGAAGAAGCCAAGGCAACCACGCAAACCCAGCATAGAACRTCATGGCCAACAGAAGCGCCAATAGGGACACGAGAATGGTAGACATGCGGGCGCGCCGATAGGCGAAAACCCAAACAAGAGCTAATGCAATTAACGACTGAACGAGGGTGCTCATATTTATCTAACTCCGTGATGGACTAAACCGGCAATCAGTAACTAACTGACGAATGGCTATTGGCTAAGGCCTAGTTTTCTTGCTAGTCGACTAAACAAGCCACGATGTTTCGGCAACTGATAATCGGCGCTTTCAGGAATCCAGAAAGGCTCACGAAAATTCAATTGCTTCGCCGTGCTGTTCATCGGCGTGTAGTACTTACAGTCCGCAAAATAGTAGTGTGTTACTTGCGAGTGTCGAGACCTCGTCAGGTCCTTTTGAGGCGCACCACCATGCAGAAGATTGGCATGCCAGATCAACACCTCTCCCTTCTTGATGGTCCCGTATTCTCCTTCTAGCTGCTCCCTCTCAACCACTTGCTGAATACGTTCCTCGTATTTAGAGTAATTGTGATAGCCCGGTTCAAGATCGAAATCATCCATGGAATACTCATGCAGCTTGTGACTTCCGGGGTAATACAGCAGAGGACCATTGTCTTCGTCGATGTCTTCCAGGGCGACCCATACGCCAACCATAAAATTGCTAGGGATTGAGTTAAAGTGAATCGTATCTGAGTGCGTGAACTGACGCGTACCGATAGGAAAGTTCAACGTCTGAAATGGCAGGGATTCCCGACCCAGTAGTTGCTGCAAGGCACGGGCGATATGTGTGTTTCTTGCAAGCTGCCTGACTTCGTCTACAGTCTGCCATCCATCCTGAATTCTTGCTGGTAGTGTTGGGTTTTGCTGATAATCTTCAGGATAGAGTGGCTGAAGTTTCTCGATTATTGTGTCGAGCATGGACTCGTCGAGGGAAAAATCGGCAACGAGGTAGCCGCGCTCATGGAACCCGCTAACCTGGGATTCAGATAAAACAGCGCCGCTGCTTTGCCTACTATTTTCTTTATCCATTTCTATTATGGCCTCTTGCCTAATGCGCGCTGCATGACCTCATTCTGAATTGTCATCATATGGCCTATGGAGCGACGCCAATATTCGGAGTTATGCGTCCCATGATTCTGCATATAATCAAACGGGACATTGTTCAGCATCAATAACTGGGCCATCTCTCGCGCCTCTTGCACTAAAGAATCCTCGGTTCCAGAGTCCATATAGATGTGTGGCATCTGGCTTCTGGGCACGTCATAGATAATCGCAAAAGGGTCGTAGGCCTCTGCTTGCTCGGCTGTTAGGAAATCGACCCCCTTCGGTGTGCGCTCACCCTGGGTGCTAAAACCCGGTATATCGATAATCTTCGAGATAAAAGCATCTGCCTCATCGATTCTGGCCTGGCGCTGCAAGTCTGTCGGCCCGGATTCGCGATTCGCGCCGGCGCGGATTGCGGCCGCCGCCGTACGCGCATGACTCAAGGCACCGCTGGTGCTTCCTATAGAGACAAATAAGTCACTGTGGCGAAGCCCCATGGAATAGGCCCCGAAGCCTCCCATTGAGAGGCCAGCAATAGCTCGGCCTTCACGTCGAGGCACCGTACGGTATTTCGAATCCACATGACCGATCACATCGACAACAATGTGGTCTTCCCAATTGTTGGTCTGTCCATCACTGCTTGCCGCATAATTGATAAACCAGCTATTGCCCGCATCCGGCAATACAACGATTAGGTCATTCAGTTCCCGCGCATAAAATGCCGCCGCCAGATTTCGCCCCCATACTGTGTAGTTTTGCATGTAGCCATGCAGTAGATAAAGCACTGGATAACGCGCATCACCTTGGTAATAGCCTTCAGGTAAGACGATATCGAACTTCATCCGCCTATCTACTGCCGGACTATAGAATTCGACCGTTTCCAGCCCAGGAGGGATGGGCGCCGCTACCGCCTCTAGCGTACTGGAATTCTGAGCTGTGGCCTGCCCTAAGATCAGCTGCGCCAACAGCGCAATAGCGACAAGAAATGATTTGCTGAGATCGATCTCTTTCATAGTTCTTAACTGGCCGCTCAACCGACATTGGTGATTTTATGATAGCGGCCAGCTTACCGCAAAATGCCAGCTGCTTCCCGCGTTTCTATTTCACAGCCACGGTCCACGGCACCACTTGATAGACACATTAGAGCAATCTTCTCCCTGCCTGAAGACGGCACGATTATTTATCCTGTACCATGGAGGACCTGTACTATGAAGAAAAAACTACACCTTCTTTCCTTTTCTCGGAGATTTAATTGTGAAGCTGCCCATCCTCAGACATCGCTCTAGACCATTGGCGAGCTCGGCTTTTCTAATCAGCCTATTTTTGGTATCTCCAGTATTTGCAAACTGCAATTTTTCTGCCGACACCGAAGAGATCATTCGCGGCAGCGTCTACATTGAAAGCAACGACAACAATCGTCGCGACAGATTCGAAGCCGGCATTGCAGGCGTGAATGTCAGCAACGGCTGCGAGGTTGTGCAGACAGATGGCGGCGGCAATTATCGAATACCGATTCATGCGACGC
>JAESUV010000232.1 GCA_016762975.1 Gammaproteobacteria bacterium
ATGGAAATTCAAATTCACATCTACAGCACACTAGAAACCCTCGCTACGAACTTTTAAAACTTCAAACCTCGTGCATGAATTCTGTGCCTTCATCTCGAAAGGCCGCGAATTCTCGGCATTTCAGCTTAACTTGTCAAGTGTTCCCTAACTATGCGGGCAACATTGGAACGTAGCGAGCAGTGCTCAGTAGTTCCCCTTGGTTAAACATTGAACCTAAAGTGGACCACGTCACCGTCTTGGACGATATATTCCTTACCTTCTAAGCGCCATTTTCCCGCATCTTTGGCACCGTTCTCGCCGTTATTGTCTACGAAGTCCTGGTAGGCCACTACTTCTGCCCTTATGAAGCCCTTCTCGAAGTCAGTATGGATGACTGCGGCGGCCTGTGGGGCTGTGGCGCCTTGTTTTACGGTCCAGGCTCTCACTTCCTTCACGCCGGCGGTAAAATAGGTCTGCAGGCCGAGCAGGGTGTAGCCGGCACGGATTACGCGGTCTAGGCCGGGTTCGGTCATGCCTAGGTCTTGCAAGAATTCTAGGCGTTCATCGTCATCCAGCTCGGTGATCTCTGCTTCTAGCTTGTTGCAGATCGCTACTACTACCGCGCCTTCATCTGCTGCGATTGCTCTTACCGTGTCCAGATAGGGGTTGTTCTCGAAGCCGTTCTCATCGACATTGGCGATGTACATGACTGGCTTAACGGTTAATAGGTGCAGGCTATAGAGGTCGGCGAGTTCTTCTTCGCTCAGGTTTAGCGAGCGAACCTGCTTCGCCTCATCGAGATGTGCCTTTACCTTCTCCAATACAATTACCTGACGCTGCGCGTCTTTGTCGCCGCTTCTGGCAACTTTGGATGCCCTATCGAGAGTCTTATCGACGCTCTCAAGGTCGGACAGTGCGAGTTCGGTGTTGATGGTCTCTATGTCTGAGGCTGGGTCTATCTTGTCTGACACGTGGGTTACGTTGCTGTCTTCGAAGCAGCGCACTACGTGTGAGATGGCATCGCACTCGCGGATGTTCGCGAGAAACTGATTGCCTAGGCCTTCGCCCTTGGACGCGCCAGCGACTAAACCGGCAATGTCGGTAAACTCCATCGTGGTCGGTATAGTTTTTTGTGGATCGACGATAACGGCCAACTTGTCCAGCCGCGCGTCGGGTATGGAGACGATGCCGGAGTTAGGCTCGATGGTGCAGAACGGGAAATTTTCCGCAGCTATGCCTGCCTTGGTTAACGCATTAAACAGCGTAGACTTGCCCACGTTGGGTAGTCCGACGATTCCACATTTTACGGCCATTACTTGCCTCTATTTAGTAAATACTGAAAAAGTCATCCCTGACTTTTCAGACTATCGTACGCCAAAAGCTGGCTTGAAAGTGTCATTTCACTTGCTTTTGGCGCACTCGCATTGCCCTTAACGGTCAATGGTTGCACATCCCTGTGCAACGTCGTCGACCAGAAAAATGCATGCAGCTGCAGTTTTCTGGTTGAAATTCTAGCGACAGTCGAAGCTAAGTGATTGAAATTCATATCGAGATGTATTTTTCAGGGTCAACTATATGATCTGTTAAGTATGTAACAGACGCATGGCTTCTTCCCATTCGCCCTTAACTGCCTTCGGGGTTACCCGAATAGCGTCTTCTATATCCGACATGATGACATCGGCTTCCGATCTGGAAGGGTTGCCAAGTACATAGTTCGCGACCATGGACCTGTCACCCGGATGTCCCACACCGATGCGCAGTCGATAGAAATCTCTTTGATTTCCGAGTGCGCTGATGATGTCGCGGACACCATTGTGACCGCCGTGACCACCGCCATGTTTAAAACGAGTGACGCCCACGTCGAAATCGATCTCATCGTAGGCGACCAACATATTCKCMGGCTCGATCTTAAAGAATTTRCAMACGGCAGCAACAGATTTGCCGCTGTTATTCATGAACGTAGTCGGGAATAGGAGTTTGATGTCGTCGCCAGCGATATTGATGCTGCCGAATTCGCCAAAAAACTTACTCTCTCCACGCAAATTAGCCGAATAGCTCTTGGCTAGGTGGTGGAGAAAGATGACACCGGCATTGTGCCGGTTGGAGTCATATTGCGAGCCTGGATTACCCAGACCCACAATAAGTTTTAAGGAATTTCCTGTCATAAGATTTTAGGGCTAGCCTAAAAAACAGGGCTAGTCTTCCTTCTCTTCGGAATCATCGCTACCAGCCTCTGATTCAGGTGCAGCAGGCGCATCAGGTGCATCTGCAGCTTCTTCAACATCTGCTCTAGGCGCTTGCACTGTGGCAACACTAAGATTGTTGCTCGCAGCGAGAGCAACACTCGCTACACCTGTAGGCAATGTGATGTCTGCAAGGTGAACAGCTTCGCCTATATCTAGCAGCAGCATATCGACTTCGATAAACTCTGGCAGATTTTTCGGAAGACAGTGAATTTCAATTTCGTTCAGTGTCTTGATGATGCTTCCACCGCCAGTTTTAACACCCACACACTTATCTTCATTGAGGAAGTGAAGCGGTACGTTAACTGTGATCTCTACCTTATCGCTTACGCGCTGGAAGTCAGCGTGCAGGAGTATGTCCTTGGCAGGGTGACGCTGCAGCGCCTTGATAACGGCTTTTTGCTTTTTCTTTCCCACATTCAGCGTAATAATGTGTGAAAAGAATGCCTCATTTTCAATGGACTTAGCGAGATCCTTGTGGGCAATCGTTAAGGAAACGGGGTCTTCACCACCACCATAAAGTACGGCGGGGATGTCGTTATTCAAACGGCGTAGGCGGCGGCTCGCACCTTTCCCTAGGTCCGTTCGAACTGTGCAGTTCAACTCAAATTCTTCAGCAGACATATGTCTCTCCTAAGAAGTACTGTAGCTAGATTGCGACCGGCTAGTTACAGTGTTTAAAAAGATCATGAGACGCTATTAAAAGCATCTCTGATCATCGGTTATCCGCTCAATCTCGATAGAACTCAGGACGCAGTCCTAAGTATTATCGAACATCGCGCTTATGGATTCTTCATTGCTCACACGACGAATAGACTCGGCTAGTAATTTGGCCATGGACAGTTGCCGTATGCGCTTACAATTTTTTGCTGCATCGCTCAAGGGGATAGTGTCTGTTACTACCAATGAGTCGAGGCTGGAATTTTCTATGTTCTCTATTGCCGGGCCGGATAATACTGGGTGCGTACAGTAGGCCATTACCTTCGCTGCGCCGTGTTCTTTCAATGCGTCCGCTGCTTTGCAGAGCGTGCCCGCCGTGTCGACCATGTCGTCGACGATAAGACAGCTGCGTCCTTCTACATCGCCGATGATATGCATGACCTGTGCGACATTCGCCGCTGGCCTGCGCTTATCGATAATGGCGAGGTCTACGTTCAGTTGCTTGGCAACGGCTCGTGCTCTAACTACACCGCCGATGTCAGGCGAGACGACCAATAGGTTCTCGAACTTCTGGCGCTCGATATCGTCGGTCAGCACCGGTGATCCGTAGACATTGTCCACGGGGATATTGAAAAATCCCTGTATTTGCTCTGCGTGCAGATCGACGGTGAGTACGCGATTCACGCCCACTGTGCCGATCATGTCGGCAATGACCTTGGCGCTAATGGCAACACGCGCCGATCGAACGCGGCGGTCTTGTCTCGCATAGCCGAAATAGGGGATTACTGCTGTAATTCTATTAGCCGATGCGCGATGCAGTGCGTCGGCCATCAATAACAACTCCATGATACTGTCGTTGGTTGGTGCGCAGGTAGGCTGAATGAGGAATACGTCCTTGCCGCGAACGTTCTCATTGAGCTCRACAGAAATCTCACCGTCGCTGAACTTGCTAATACTCGCATCGCCYAAAGGAATGCCAATATGCTTAGCGATATTGTCTGCCAATTCTCGATTGGCATTGCCAGTAAAGACCATCAAATTATTTGGCACGGTGAGTTCCTATAAGTGTTGGTATAAGCAGTTTGGAATGAATCGTTTTATTGGTATGTCGTATTTTTATAAGACAGCTACTTTTATTAGGCTGGTATTGTGCCTTTACCTAATTATTTCTTAAATAGGCAACTGTCTCAGAAAATGGCTGGGGTGGCTGGATTCGAACCAACGCATGCAAGGATCAAAACCTTGTGCCTTACCACTTGGCGACACCCCAATAATTCGTACTTTCTATCTGATGTTCTAAAATTCTTTATGATCTTCTATATCTTTATGGTGTTCTATAAAGAGTGCTCTAGAGAATCTATGCCCTTGGCAACAAATCCCGGTAGATTGTCCGGCAGTGCATTCAGTGCTTTCTTGGCAGCTGCTTCACTGACGAAGTTGGCAAAAAGACTTGAGCCTGTTCCGGTCATCTTGAAATCGCCAAATTGAGCTAAAATTTCAAATGCCTGATCTACCTCTGGATACAGTTTTCGAGTGACTGATTCGCAGTCATTTCGGGCGCTGCCTGCCAGAAAGTCGGCCATTTTGATGGCTTGGGTGTTCCGTGTCAATTGTTCATGACAAAAAATCTCTGCAGTAGAGACTGAACATTTCGGGGATACCACCAGATACCAGCTATTGCCCAATTCTACAGGGCTGAGCCGCTCTCCGATTCCCTCGGCCCAGGCAGATTTTCCGCGAATGAACACGGGCACATCGGCTCCTAATTTGACGCCGATCTCGCAGAGCTTGTCCGTGCTTAAATTTAGCATCCAGAGTCGGTTCAAGGCAGTTAGGCAGGTGGCCGCGTTCGAGCTTCCTCCGCCTAGGCCAGCCCCGCTTGGTAGCCGCTTATTCAAGCTGATACTAGCCCCAAGTAGCGGATTACCTGCTTCTAGTCTAAGTAGCGTAGCGGCGCTAGTCACTAGGTTGTTGTCCAGAGGGGTGTCAGGCTCGATGTTCTGGCTAAAGGACAGATGCAGGCTGAGTATACCGTCGTTGTTCACCTCAAATGCCATCTGATCGCCGAAATCCAGCAGCTGAAACACCGTCTGCAGCTCGTGATAGCCATCGTTCCGGCGCCCAAGGATATGCAGGAACAGGTTCAGCTTGGCGGGTGCCAGAAATTGCTTGGATTGCTTAGTCATCAGTCACTTTATTCTTCGGCCAGTTCGTCGACGGTCCAGCTCAGCCTGAAAAAGCGTAGTCGAATATCATTGCGCGGCCGAGTTAAGTCTACGCGGCGCGGAAGGCTAATCTGTCCATATTGGCGCATGTCACTCAGGTTGATGGTCCAGTCCGCCTGCTCAATAGTGGTGAGCTGGTTTAGTTCGTTGAAGCTGAGCTGAAACTCGGAATCTGGAGCGGGCAGGCCCTTAATCCAATAATTCAGTTGCGAGATGGGCAGTTCATAGCCCAGCTGCTTGAGGATTAGTTCTTCCGGGCTGCTTGCGCTTCTGGTCTCACCACCGCTTTCTAGAGTCACGTAGTCGGGGCTGCCTACGATTAACGTACTGCCCGCATTAAGCGTGCCCCACAGGCGTATATGGTATTCGACGTTCTGTTGCAGCCAATTGATGCTTGGCGTATGAGATTCGTTGTCGTAGCGAACATTGACGCGCCCGCGTAACTCCCAGGAATCGAGGTCTTGCAGCTGGTCACGCTGGCGTGCCCAGTCGCTGTTCTCCTCAGCGGGAGGGGCTATGCTGCTACAGGCTGATAGAACTGCGCTCGCGAGAAATAGGCCTGCTACTGTACGGCTCACAGCTTTAAATGAGTGGTCCTGCCTGAGTTTCATCTTCATTCTGCTACTTGCAGTCTTTCCATTGCCTCGGCAATAAGCGGGCTTTCAGGGTCACTCTTGAGTGCATCTTGCCAAACGCGCATGGCCTCATCAAAACGTTCTAGCGCCCAAAGTACCTCGCCAAGATGGGAGGCCACCTCATCGTCGGGGAAGGCAGCGAAGGCACGGCGCATCTGCACCAAGGCTTCTTCATGGCGGCCAACTTTATACAGAGCCCAGCCAAGACTGTCGATGATGGCGGGTTCGTCGGGAGAAACTGCGATGGCGCGTTCGATCAACTCCAGTGCCTCATCATGGCGTGTCGTCTGATCGGCGAGCATATAGCCGAGGTGATTTAAGGCGCGGGAATCTTCGGGCTGCATGCGAATAATCTGCATTAGATCGCTCTCGGACCCTTCTGGATCGCTTTGCGAATCGAAATAGAGGACGCGCGCGAAGAGTAGATCAGTTTCGTTTGGAAATTTATTTAGAGCCGTGTTAAGAAGTTGCTCTGCTGCACCCGGATGTTCTTCCTGAATAAGGAGGGTAGACTCGATCGTGGTAAAGAGCACCTCGAGGCGAGGTTGTCCTCGCGAGAGCTGGCTCAGCCAGTCATGGGCATCAACTAGGTGCCCGCTTCGAATCGAGAGTCGCGTTGCCTGTTGTTGCGCGCTAAGAAAATTATTCGTGCCAATGCGCACTTGTCTAAAGTGCTCAATCGACTTCTCGGAATTGTCCTGTTCTTGGTAGATGATCCCTAAGTTGTACTGGCTTTCATCGGCGCGTTGATCGACGCCAATTAACTTGGTATAGGACGCTATGGCGCGATCGAAATTTTCTAGTTGTGTGTCCAGCAGTGCAATGGAATAGAGCGTTTCCCAATCTTGAGGGTCTTGTTCTACTAGAATTTGAAACTGTTCCTGAGCCTTTACATACTCTTCATTTTGAATGAGCATGCGCGCGTAGCTGAGACGAAGTGTCTTGTCTGTTTTGAATCTTGCGACACCGCTTCGCATGACGCGCATTGACCGCTTTGGCCTTTCCATGTTCTGTAGTATCTGCGACTCAAGCATAACCGTGTTTGCTGTGGGGTCCGTGTAGTCTTTTAATAATTCCAGCTCAGTTAGCGCGTCTTCGAAATTTCCATTCTGTGCGAGCAACTGAACCAGCGTGAGATGGATGGAGTTCTGACTGCTGAATTCGCCTTTTAGACGACGTAGGTTCTCTATCAGCAGTGTTCTGATCTTAGGGTCGAGACGGCCGGTGCGTGAGGACAGGACTGCAAAATCCATATTGCCACCGAGTTCTAGCACTCGCGACATATGGGAGATTGCTTGTTCGAAGGCGCCGCTCTCTAGAAACTGAATGCTAAGCAACAGTTGTGGTTGTGGATTTGTCGGCTCGAGCTGTGCCCACAGCATGCCGAGCTGCAATAGGGCGTTGATGTCGCTATTGGCCGAGGCGAACTGAATGGCACGCTGGATAATGGTGATATCTCGCGTGGACACGGCTAGGTCGAAATAGCTGTTGCCAGCCTCGGTGACTTGGCCGCGCTGGGCGCTCAATTCGCTGATGATGGCTTGATACAGCTGGTCTTCGGTAAAACTACCGTATTCAATTTCGGGTGCTGCTTCTCCGAGTACCAGTGTAGGCATGGCTCTAGCGGGGATTTCAGCAGTCTCAGCTGATGGCGCGGAGGCGGCGCATCCTATGAGGCCGGTGCAGGCTAGCACGATGGCGAAGCTATTGATTTGTCTCATATTTTGCAGTTTGGGCCCGTGAAAGCGCTGTGTTTACTTAGGTAAGCATTGTAGCAGCTACTCTAGCTGGCTTCCGAGCAGAATTGCTCAGAGCTATCCTATTTTTATCCAGATCGAGTGATCAGTCTCTAATGGGAACTGGAGTGGATATTTAGTAACATAGCGGCCCCTTTATATTGGCAAATTAATCCGCGGCAATTGTCGCGATTTCACCACGCTTCGCTTGAACGGTTAATTCATGGCATTGGTACTAGTAGGTATAAACCACAACACGGCGAATATCGAAATGCGCGAGAAGGTGGCTTTCCCTCCGGAGATCGTGGAGTCGGCCCTCGCCGAGGTTCATGCCTTGCCGCCAATTCGGGAAGTGGTGATCGTCTCTACCTGTAATCGGACAGAAATATATTTGGATTTTGCCGAAGATGACACCGAGGCTCCAGCCTCTGAGGTGCTTGCTCAGAATCGTCAATTAGTAGATCGGCAAGCAGAAATCCTGGCGTGGTTGTCGAAGTTTCATGACCTAGAAGTGAGTGAATTGGAACAGTGCAGCTACTCCTATGGCAGTGAAGATGTAGTTCGGCACCTTATGAAGGTCTCCTGTGGCTTGGATTCCATGGTGTTGGGTGAGCCGCAGATATTAGGTCAAATTAAATCGGCCTATGCCGTGTCGAAAGACCAAGAAGTTGTCGGGCAGTCTTTGGGCCGCGCATTTGAGGAGGCATTCTCGATTGCGAAGCAGGTGCGCACCGATACTGCCATCGGTGAGAACCCGGTTTCGGTTGCTTATGCGGCGGTGACACTGGCAGAGCGCATTTTTTCTGACTTAGCTAGTCTCAGTGTTCTGCTTATCGGTGCCGGTCGAACTATCGAGTTAGTTGTTAAGCATCTCAAAGACAAGGGTGTGAGCAAAATAGTGGTTGCGAATAGAACTCTAGACAATGCCTTGGAGATTGCTAACCGTTTCGATGCGCACGGTGTATTGCTCTCCGATATACCCGAGCAGTTGATTAAGGCGGACATTGTCGTCTCATCGACGAACAGCCAATTACCTTTGCTAGGCAAGGGTGCCGTCGAGCGAGCACTGAAACAGCGCAAGCACAAACCCATGTTGTTGGTAGATCTCGCGGTGCCGCGGGATATTGAGGCGGAAGTCTCAGAGATCGCCGATGCCTACCTATATAGTATCGATGATATCAGTGCAGTAATCGAAGACGGCGTGAAGAGTCGGGCGGATGCCGCGGCACAGGCCGAGTCAATTATCGAGCGCGGTGTGGAAGATTATCGCAAGSMGCTGCGCTCATTGAATGCGGTAAGTACGYTGCGCGCATTTCGCGATAAGGCGRACGCGATTCGTGAAAAGGAATTAGAGCGAGCGTTGAAGGCGCTAGAGAAAGGTGAGTCAGCTGAAGCTGTGCTCAGTAGTCTAGCGAGATCGATCACACAGAAACTTGTGCATTCCCCTAGTGTGCAGATGAAAAAGGCYAGTGCGGCAGGGCGCGATGAGCTATTGGCATTAACGGCGGAGCTCTTTGAGCTAAGCGTAGAATCTAAACCCACTGCGGGTAAAGAAACGGACAAAAAGAAGTAAACCATGAAAGACTCGATACGAAATAAATTAGACAATATTAAGGATCGCTTCGATGAGTTGGAGGCGCTGYTAAGCGATGCGGAGATAATTTCCAATCAGAATCGCTTTCGTGATTTGTCTAAAGAGTATGCGGATATCGAAGAGGTGGTGAATAACTATGACCGCTTTACTCAGGTAGTTGAGGAGCTCAAACAGACGAAGGAGATGCAGAAGGATGCAGATCCGGAGATTCGCGAGATGGCGGATGAAGAATTTCGCAGCAACACSGCGGAGATAGAAAAACTAGAGCTGAATCTGCAGACCTTGCTGCTGCCAAAGGATAGCAAAGACAGGCTCAACGTATTCATAGAAATCCGTGCGGGCACCGGCGGCGATGAGGCGGCAATATTCTCAGGTGACTTGCTACGCATGTATTCGCGCTATGCGGAACAGCAAGGTTGGAAGCTGGAAATAGTCAGCGAGCGGCACGGTGAGCACGGAGGCTACAAGGAAGTGGTTACCCGAATCGAGGGTAAGAACGTCTTTGAGAAGCTTAAGTTCGAATCCGGAGCACATCGCGTGCAGCGTGTTCCCGAGACCGAGACGCAGGGCCGCATTCACACTTCAGCTTGCACGGTCGCCATCATGCCTGAGATGGATGAAATAGATGAGATCGAAGTCAACAAGGGTGATCTGCGTATAGATACTTTTCGCGCCAGTGGAGCAGGTGGACAGCACGTGAATAAAACTGACTCTGCAATTCGATTGACTCATCTACCGTCAGGTATAGTCGTCGAGTGTCAGGACGAGCGATCACAGCATAAGAACAAAGCGCGCGCGATGTCGCTGTTGCAGGCAAAACTGATGGACGAGGCGACGCAGGCACAGCAGCAGGAAGAGTCCGATAACAGACGCAAGCTAGTGGGCAGTGGCGACCGTTCCGAAAAAATCCGCACCTACAATTACCCCCAGGGCCGCGTTACTGACCACCGCATCAAGCTGACACTCTATAACTTAGCCGAGGTGATGTCCGGAGACCTCGCCTCTGTGATTCAGCCATTGATCAATGAATATCAAGCGGATTTGCTAGCAGGCTTGGCTGAAGGCGAATAGGTAAGACCATCTAGATGGCAACGATTAAACAGGCGCTAGGGCAGGCGATCACATTTCAACAGCTTAGCGA
>JAESUV010000069.1 GCA_016762975.1 Gammaproteobacteria bacterium
GTGAAGGTGATGCAGTCGGTAGGACAAATATCTACACAGGCATCACACTCGATACAGAGCTTGTCGGTGAACACGGTTTGCACATCACAGTTCAGGCAGCGCATCGTTTCGTTGAACGCGAGTTGCTCATCGAAGCCCAGTTCGACTTCAACGTTGATGTCGTTTAGCGTCACCTGCTTGTCAGCATGAGGAACCGCGAAACGGAAGTCTGCGCTAATATCGTTGTTGTAGGACCACTGATGTATGCCCATCTTCTGACTGCTAAGATTGGTGAGCGGATCGGGGCGCTGAGTGATGTCTTTTTCTTCGCAGAGCATATGAATCGATACGGCGGCATCGTGTCCATGTGCGACGGCGGTAATGATATTGTCAGGTCCTAGGGCAGAGTCGCCACCGAAGAAGACTTTTTCGTGGGTCGATTGGAATGTGCTCTTGTTAAGAACAGGCACTTCCCACTGGTCAAACTCGATACCGAGGTCTCTCTCTATCCACGGGAAACTATTTTCCTGTCCAATGGCGCATAACACATCGTCACAGGGCAGTATCGCAGGATCTTCTCCAGTTGGAATAAGCTGTCGTCTGCCATTCGCATCGACTTCCTTGCGTACCTTTTCAAACTCCATGGCGACGAGTTTGCCGTTCTCGGTGATATAGCGCTTTGGTACATGGAAGTTCAATATGGGTATGTCTTCGTTCATTGCATCTTCGATTTCCCAAGGGGATGCCTTCATCTCATCGAAGCCGCTGCGTACTACGACGCTTACAGATTCACCGCCGATGCGCTTGGAAGTTCTGCAGCAATCCATCGCGGTGTTGCCGCCACCTAGCACGAGTACATTCTTTCCCACACTCGAAATATGTTCGAAGGCGACGCTTGCGAGCCATTCGATCCCGGTATGTATATTGTCCTTTGCATCGATGTGTCCTGGCAGGTCCAACCATTTGCCTAGCGGTGCGCCAGTGCCAACAAATACGGCATCGTAGTCTTCAGCCAAGATGTCGCGCATGCTGGTAATTTCTTCACCGAAACGGCAATTAACGCCCATGTCGAGGATGTAATTTAACTCTTCGTTTAACACTTCTGCCGGAAGTCTAAACCTAGGAATCTGCGTGCGCATGGCTCCGCCGCTAAGAGCGTCTTTCTCAAATAGAGTGATTTCATAACCGAGTGGCAGGAGATCGCGCGCGACGGTGAGAGAGGCAGGTCCCGCCCCAATAAGGGCGATATGCTTGCCGTTCTTTTTCTTCGGTGCTTGTGGGAGGCGATCTCTGATGTCAGATTTATAGTCGGCTGCAACGCGCTTCAATCGACATATGGCAACAGGCTCTTCTTCGACTCGTCCGCGTCTGCAAGCAGGCTCGCAGGGGCGGTCACAGGTGCGCCCGAGAATGCCAGGGAATACATTCGAATGCCAGTTGATCATATAGGCATCGGAATAGCGTTTCTCAGCAATCAAACGTATGTATTCGGGGACAGGAGTGTGAGCGGGGCAGGCCCACTGGCAGTCGACTACTTTATGGAAGTAATCAGGGTCGGCGGTATCAGTCGGTTTCATTGCTAACCGGTTTTCCTTTTTGGTTCTTGTTTCGGTGGCTCAACATCCTAATATCGACAGCAGATGCAGGGCATTAGTATAGGGAATTGAAACCTAATTGTAAGTAAATATGTCACTCTGATCTGCGGCAGTACAAGGGGTTCAAGGTGGGGCGTTGTCGTGAAAAGACTCATACAATTTGTTAAAGATACGCAATTTTGTAATATGCATTTCTGCGTCGATTGCAGCATCTAGGTCTTTAGCTGTTGCCATTGATAATTCGTCGACATCGAGTACAAGATCCACTTCGATTGAGCCGCCTAAGTAGTGAAGATCGATAGAGGCGATAGACTGCTGATCTATCAAATTACCCCAGCGCGTTTTTAATGCTGTTATCACCTCTGAACGTTCAGGCAATTTCGATTCATCCGCGGTAGTGTCGTGTTGAATGGGGTCGATGTGAATGAGTACCTCGGAGACGTCACCGAATTGACTGATAAGTGATTTGTTTACTAATTCACCGAGCTGATGGCCTTCCGATACGGATATGTACGAGTTAACTAACAGCTTAACCTCCAAAATTATTTTTCCGCCGCTAGTTCTGCTACGCAGTGCMGTGATCCCTCGAATTCCAGCWATGCTCAAAATGCAGGATTCGAATTGTTYGCGGCGCTGTTTCGGCACGGCGGTATCTACAAGCTCGACCAGRCTATCAGCGCAGAGTTCCCAGCCAATYTTGGCGATGATTAACGCAACGAACATGCCRGCGGCTGTGTCCATCCATAGATARCCCTGACGTGCGCCAACAATTCCGATGAGTACYGCGATYGARGARATCGCAYCAGTCCTGCTATGCCAAGCRTTCGCTTTAAGTAGGTTGGARTTKAGYTTYTTYGCGACACGCATYGTGTAGTGATATATCCACTCCTTCGTCGCGACAGAWAACAGCGCGATAGCGATTCCTCCGACAGCAGGGGTAGACAAAGGTTCATCGAGGCGCAGTCGRTTGATRCTGTCGTACAGTAAGATGGCGGCGGTGATGAAAAATAYGACGCCCATGGCAATGGTGCCYAATGTCTCGAAGCGGCCATGGCCGTATTGGTGCTCGGCGTCGGGCTCAGCATGGGARACACGYGTGACGATCAATACAAAAATGTCGGTTCCGGCATCGGTGAGRGARTGRATGCCGTCGGTTATAAGTGCGAAGGAATTGGTTACGGTTCCGCCAACTATTTTGCCGATTCCAAGCAGCAAATCGAGCAACATGCCTACAAGGGTGACATGTGTGGCTTCCTTTCTTGCGCGTTCTGCATCCATAGAATTACTGTTGATTAGTGCTCAAAATTAAGATTAGGATACCGCGCATCATAGGGGGTGGTGGCTGTCTTTGGGTACAAAGGAGTCGGAGGAAAATTTGCAGTTAGGGAAGTACAAAAAGAAAGCCCAACGACCGGAGCCAGTTGGGCTAAATATACTATCAAGGGAGAGATAAATGAAACAAAACCCACAATTTTGTCTAACATTTACCTACACTAACTCTGACTAGCCAATCTGAAAAAAGTTCCTGAATTTACTGCAAATTTCTCAGTTTGTTTCTACTTCCGCTGTTTCGCGTAAAATAAACCTGTAATAGGCTGTAATACCTATAGATTTACAATTTCTAAATTTTCGATATCTAGGCTTTCGGCAGACTCTTTGTTGCAGATAATGCCGATACTTGCCTTTTCAGGGGTTAAATAGCGCTGCGCTACCCGCTGTAGGTCCGCGGTGGTGGTGTTCAATACCTGCTTCCTAAACTGGCTTCGGTGCTCCAACGTGCGCCCGAAGACTCGATTGAAATAGGCTTGTTTTGCCTCTCCAGCCGGAGAGGCCGGTTTGTCGAGGCTCGCTATGACACCTAATATCGCTTCTTCCAATTGATGGGGCTTGTGTTCACTCGAAATAACCCAGTCTATGGCGGCGTCGAAGTCTGCCAGTGTCTCCTGCAGACGTGGATCTCTATAGGAAAAAAAGCGGAAGGACGCAGAGCCAGCATCTTGGCCGGCTCCACCGCCATAGGCGCCGCCTTGCTCTCGAATCGCCCTGTGCAGGAAGCCATTGCGCATGAAGCCGGCCAATACCTGCAACGGGGCATTATCTATATGCCCCGAGGCAACTGTAGGATAGGCCTTGGCGCAGAAGTTAACGGCAGTGGTTGTGCACCACGCCTGTTTGACGCTCTCTCGTAGAGGAGGCAATTTCAAAGGGCTGTCATTAGTGCCGCCAACCGACGTTCCCCAAACACCATCGATGTCCGAGATTAGTTGGCTGCGATGTTCAGGCTCTGCTATGACAAGGAACTCCTTGTTTGCAGCTAGAATTTTGTCATGCAGGGACTTGAACTTGCCTAGTAATTCAAGGCGCGAAGATTTCTGTTCCATCTGTGTTCTTAAGGCTTTGAGTTGCTTGATGCCTTCTAGGCCGCCCGAGCGATGACCGAGCAGGGCTGTGGGGCTCATGCGACTGCTGGCGAGGCTCATAGCTAGGCTATGTCCCTGGCCGGTGATGCTGTTCTCCTTGCGCGCACAAATCTGCTCGATGAGTTCTTGCAGCCGTTTATCCTCATCGAAACGCACCGCATTGATGGTGCTGTGCAGCAACTCGGTAATCTGGAGATGGTTGTCGGCTAGGCATTTCGATGAAAAAGAGATGATCGCCTTGCTCGATTGCACATCGTTCAAGTTGCTGCGGATACTGCTGAAGCAGCTAATGCCGCCGCTAATTTGCGCCTGCCAGGCCTGGGTCTGCGCGTAGTCTTTGTCACCGACGCCAAACTCAGTCAGGCAGGTGGTGTAAAGAGGCAGCACATCCAAGAGCTCTTGATCGATTTCAGGTATAGCCATTACGATTTGTTGGTAGCAGAGTCCGTTAGTGCCTTGGCCATAAAAACTAATTGGYGCATTGCTGCTGTTGAGAGTGGTATCGAATCGCTCGGGTTCGCTTATGGACTCAGGGACATCTTCGAGACCAACCTTTGGAAGCAGGCCTGGGTCATCCTCCTCCGTCTGTCGTGCGGCGAGTTGTTTTGCTTGTGTAATGATCGCTAGTTTTTCATCATCACTGAGCGCGCTCTTGATGGCGGCAAGCTGATCTAGTTCAGCTTGTACCTTGCGCTTCGCCAACTCTGGGTCGGGCTTCAGTGTCAGTCTGACACGGTGCGGGTTGTCTAGCAGTAGCGTCTGCACGAGGTCAGGGATGAACCGTTCGTCCTTGATAAGTTCTCGCAGCTCGGCAAGCACCGGGTCGATGTTCAATAGCTTGATAGGGTCGCCGCGGTGCATCGCGGTAGAGAGACCGGCAAGGATAAGCTGTAACCCATAAGGGTAGCTATCGCCAGAAATCTCTCTCTGATGTAGCTCTAATTGATGTAGGGAGGCCTCAACTTGCGAATAGGGGATTCCGTTCTTTACTACATCTTCCAGAGTCTTAATTATGAGGCTCTCTACGGCTTCGCTTGATTCTGCTGTGCAGCCTTCGAGGCCTGCCATCATGCTCATCTCTCGATTGGAGTCTTCTAGGCCGCACATTGGTGATGGAGAGCTGCCTAGCTCACTAGTCTCGAGTGCTCGAAGCAGGGGGCTCGCGCTATTGTCTAGCAAGACGCTGGAAACAAGCTCCGCTCGGAATAACTCGCCAAGGTCGGTGCTGCGGCCTAAGAGCCAGGCAAGAACTATGTGGCTTTGCGGTTTATCAGACTCCTCGCTTGCATAGAATTCTTCGACAGATATGGGGGCCAGGTATCTCTTTTCATCATCCACTTCGATGTGAATGTCTAGCTTTTCGAAATGTGAAAGCGCTTGCTCTTGAAAGTTTTCTTGATGATCGAATGCGGATATGTCGCCGAAGGTCATGAAGACGGCATTGCTGGGATGGTAATGGCTCTTGTAAAAATCCAGCAATTGCTGATAGCTAAGGTCGGGTATGTGATCGGGCTCGCCGCCGCTATTGAAATGATAGGTCGTAGTCGGGAATACGTATTTGCTAATGGTCTGCCATAGGACACTGTTTGTGGAGCTCATGGCGCCTTTCATCTCATTGAAGACCACGCCTTTATACTGCAGTTCACTGTCGGAATTTTCGGGCTCGGCAAATTCGAGACGATGTCCTTCCTGGGCAAAATCGAGTTCATGTAGACGCGAGAAGAATGCCGCATCGAGATATACGGTTAAGAGGTTGTTGAAATCTTTCCTGTTCTTGCTGGCAAATGGATAGGCAGTCCAATCGCTGCTGGTGAACGCATTCATGAATGTGTTTAAGGAGCGTCGAATCATCATGAAGAATGGGTCCCTGACAGGGAATTTCTTGCTACCACACAGAGCCGTATGTTCCAGAATGTGCGCGACGCCAGAGGAATCCATTGGCACTGTTCTAAACGCGACGAGGAATACATTCTCCGTGTTTTCACTGCTAAGGTGGAAGTGCTTTGCGCCCGTCACTCTATGGACATACTCCTCCATGGTGATATTAAGAGAGCTTATTTCTTCGCTGCGTTGCCATTCGAAAGCTGGGTGTATTTTCGAGGGTTGAACAGAGCTGCTTTGTTCGGTATCAGGAGTGCTTACTACGGCCATGCTTAGGGTTGCCTTCTGTAACGTGTATTGCTTGATTGATTCCTAGCGGAACGTTCCTAGAGTGGGGACGCTACGAGGGGGGTGTCTCTAGGCTGAATGTGCCTAGTTTACCTGAGCGGAATTCGTTTAGTAATATTACTGCCGTTTTGTTCAGGTCCGCTTTGCCGCCACGACCTATTGACCCGCGTTGCTTCGCGAGGGCATCGAAGAAAGGTTCAGGCTCAGTGATGGAGCTAGGTAAAGCGTATCTTGTCGCTAGGCGCTCTGGGTAATCTCGAAGTAATAGCTCGGCGAGGAACCAGGCAATGTCAGCCACTTCTACTGCTGTACTTCGAATCGTGCCTGTGATGGCCAGTCTATAGGCGCTCTCTTGATCTTCCAGCTTCGGCCAGAGCATGCCCGGGGTATCGATCAGGTACCAACCTTCTTGCAGTTTGACGCGCTGCTGGCCCTTGGTAATCGCGGGTTCATTGCCGGTGTTGGCCACCTTGCGCTCAGCGAATAGATTTAGGAGGCTCGATTTACCAACATTGGGAATGCCGTCGATAACGATCTGCCCCTGAATGAGCACAGTGTCGTCGGTATTTTTGATGAGTCTCTTTGCGGTATTTACGATGTCTGCTCGGCTGAGCTGTGCGCCCTTTCCGTTGATGAGGCAGGCGCTGTTCTCCATCTTGGAGAAGTGTGCGGCCCAAGCTGCGGTCACTTCGTCATCGGCGAGATCCGATTTGTTTAGGATGCGGATGCAGGGGAGCCCCTCRTGAATACTCGCSAGCAGAGGGTTRCAGCTTGATKCGGGTATGCGKGCATCTAAGACTTCGATCACCGCATCCATYTTGTGCATGATCTTCACCAGTTCTTTACTGGCTTTGTGCATATGTCCGGGGTACCAGGAAATGGTCANTTTGGGGGCTCCRTGAGGGCGACAGTGTAACGAGGCTAGYCAGTCATGACCACTCCATTTTATCGACAGCACACGTTATACTGAATAGGARTAGAAYTGGCCRYAACGGCTATTWAGGGAGTTGATATTCACTATGTCGGTACARGATACGATTCAAGCAAAGTTGTCGRAGGCTTTGCAGCCATCGATGTTGGAGGTTGCGAACGAGAGYCATATGCATGGTGGGCCAGCGACTGAGTCTCACTTTAATGTCACTGCCGTCTCTGCSACATTCACAGATTTGAATTTGGTGCGYAGACATCAGGCCGTTTACAAATTATTGCAGATCGARCTTGACGAGGGTGTGCACGCCTTAGCCTTGCACCTGTACACGGAGCAGGAATGGGAGCAGCGGCAGGGTTCTTCGCCAACGTCTCCAGAGTGCAGGGGCGGCAGTAAATAAGGCATGCTAGATTAGAGTTAAATTTCTCACATTGAGATTAATAGTTAAAAAGCCGGGTGCGAGACGGCAAGTTTTATTCGCAAATATCAGGTATTTGCTTTGATTTCAGTGGTCTGTATTAGAAAGCTCAAGCGTGATAGAGAGTAGGTAGGTAACTAATGCCGGAAACTGTTGTTCTAAATTATAAATTCGGTGAAAATCTTTTGTGATTCGCGTCACTTTACGTATTTTTTGCTGAGGCAATAATTAGTGCATCTAAATAGATGCACGCGTAGCAACAATGACTAGGGAGTTTCGATGCTGTCAGACGGTGAGATTGCAGGGCAGAAGCGCAAGCTTGAACTTGCCTTCGCGGGGCTAATTTCAGTTGCCCTGATTGCCCTAATGGTTGCTATAACGAAATTTGCTCCCACCTATGAATCGGCTACAGAGACTGCTCTGACACCGGAGCCGATTGTTGTCTTTCCCGACTTCGCATCTATCTCAAACATCGAAGTAAAGAAACAGCAGTTTTTTGATTTTCTGCAAGATTATGTGCATTACGAAAACGGCCTCATCAGCGATCTACGTCTGAGGCTGCTGAGCTATGCGGAGATCGTAGACGCAGGCATTGCGCTATCCGGGCGCGAAAGAGACTGGGTAATAGACCTGGCGATTACCTACAGCGAGGGTACTGAGGCGGTGAGTGATCAGGCTCTTGTGAACGAGTTATTGTTGAAGGTGGACGTGATTCCCGCGTCTCTGGTTTTAGCGCAGGCTGCAAATGAATCAGCATGGGGCACCTCGAGGTTTGCTCTGGAGGGAAACAATATCTTCGGTCAATGGTGCTTCGAAGAAGGTTGCGGCATCATCCCGAATAGACGCGTAGAGGGAGCTACTCATGAGGTGAAGAGCTTCGACTCTATTAAGGCTGCCATCGAAGGCTATTTCCTGAATATAAATACCCATCGTCTGTATGCAGGCTTTCGCCAGGAGCGGGCACGACTTAGACGATTGGGCCAGCGCTTAGATCCGATGCTGCTAGTTCAGGGTTTAGACAGATATTCGCAGCGAGGGGAGAACTATATTGACGAAGTTCAGACTATGATTCAGCAGAATGATTTACGCCAAAGAGATCGTCGTTGGGTGGAAAATTGATTCGCGCGAGCGACCTTAATCCAGATTTATCCACTGCACTGAATGCCAGTAGTAACGRTTTGAACTTGGRTCRGGAGCGGTACAGATATAGCGCCAGCGTCTTCCTGAATAGCTCTCWTCGGGAGTTAATTCCAGCACGCCTTGTTCCCTATCTATCCARGTCATCGGTATTGGYTTGCTGTTAGCGAAACAGCCAATCTGACTGAAGTTGTAGYCTCCCTTCTCRAAYTTGAGTACGRCCGASGGGCTCCTRTTCGAGGTTAGYGGAGAATCGGGCCGCAATTGGCTTACCACAAAYGGTAGAGTGGAAAATTTTGTGCTTGCCGTATCCAGRTTTGCGTAAATGCTAGCAAGCGGAAACCGCGGYAGAGCAAGAAAATCTGAYTCRGGACCCACCGCACCRGAATTTTGCGCTAGGCCGACAAAATTCAGCYCYTGAAGKAGTGACTTTATAGCRGGRTCATATTCGCCATAGGGGTAGGCAAGATAGCGATGMGATTGCTGGGTCTCTGCCTCTATTCTTTGCTCAGCCTTCAATAGATCCKCGCTYAACCTTGCAAGCCTCTGATCATCGGATTCATTGTCTCTTRSCTCTAACATATAGGGGTGATCGWSCATGTGATTGGCAATGATCACACCGGCRTYACTCATCTCCCGAATCTGATCCCARGTCATGTARTTGCGTARGCCATTGTCGATWGGCTCGGTGCTTAGGAATAGCGTAAAAGGGTAGCCGTARGAYTCGAGCATGGGAAATGCTTCGTTGTAGATAGAGCTGTAYCCRTCGTCAAAGGTAATCACTACYGATTTTTCSGGCAGCGATTGACCSGAGCGCAGACTGTTTATCATTCTATCGAGYGCAATGACGTTGAAAYCRTTGTCTTTTAAATAGGCTAGGTGCGCATCGAAGTTGGCTGGGGAAATGGACGTCGAGGGGGGCGTGTTCTCGGCGACGTGGTGGTAGAGCAAGATGACAGCGCTCTGCGCCGCCATRGAGGGRCTGYYWAYTGCTAGYAGGGCGCWGGTAAKTAGCCAATACGCGAAGTCGCTGGGGATTTTTCTTGCTCCYAGGAATAGTTCTAAGTGWYWGRTCATAGGKYGATAATAACTCAATTCGTGCCGATCTGACTGTAATGCCGATGACTTCTTATATAGGACCAGCGGGGCTATAATGTCCGGCTCTGACCCATAGCGCGGTTTACCTTATATTGGAGCTTAATATGATCTACTCAGGCAAGGCGCTAAGCGTCGATGTATTGCCTTCTGGCATTGCCAACCTGGTGTTCGACCTAGAAGGCTCATCTGTAAACAAATTCGATCAAGAAACCTTGGGTGAGTTGCAACTGGCTATCGCCGCCCTGCAAAAAGCTGATGTGCCGGGCCTAGTGCTCTCGAGTGCTAAGACGACTTTTATAGTTGGCGCCGATATTACTGAGTTTACGTCGAAGTTTGCCGAGGGCGAGCAACAGGTGCATGCATGGCTCGTTGAGGTAAATAAAATATTCTCTGACCTGGAAGATCTGCCATTTCCCACCGTTGCAGCCATCGATGGTATAGCGCTAGGCGGAGGTTTT
>JAESUV010000233.1 GCA_016762975.1 Gammaproteobacteria bacterium
TCGCATTGATCGAAGGCATTCGAAGCAGTGGTTGTAGTGTAGTGAGTATTGGCCTCGTGCCAACACCTCTTCTTTATTATGCKACCTATACGACCGACCACACTTCCGGYGTTATGCTAACAGCCAGTCATAACCCAGCGAATTACAATGGCCTGAAGATTGTATTCAATCAGGCCAGTCTTGCTGACAATCAGATTCAGGCAMTTCGAACACGTATTGAAAACGATCAGTTAAGAGCRGGAAATGGTGMRTTTTCAGAGYTCGAAGTYGACCGRRTTTATATTGACGACATCTGCAGYCGCGTYAAATTRAGTAAGCCGCTCAAARTTGTGATCGACTGCGGTAATGCCGTACCCGGCAAGATCGCTCCGGTATTACTTARAGAATTGGGCTGCGATGTACATCCTATTTTCTGCGAWATCGATGGTAATTTYCCAAATCATCAYCCCGACCCAACCGTRCCWRAAAACYTAGTCGCACTYAGCTCCACCGTGCTGGARAACAATGCAGATATTGGCATAGCGCTRGATGGCGATGGCGATCGRATAGGGCTYATAACRAATCTCGGAAAGTTCGTAGATGCGGACCGCATGTTGATGCTRCTTGTGCAATCTATCTTRCCGAACTATCCGGGCCGARCTGTCGTCTTTGATGTGAAATGCAGCAGTAARCTTRGCGCCTTGATTRAGCACTTYGAYGGRTCACCAGTAATGCAYCGCAGCGGTCACTCYTTCATGAARCAGAAGATGCGAGAAACCAATGCCATTCTTGGAGGTGAGTTCGCCGCRCATATCTTCATAAAAGAYAATTGGTTYGGGTTYGATGACGGTCTTTAYGTCGCKGCTAGACTACTTAAGATAATYAGCGAGTCCCCTGTATCGAGTGACGAAATATTCGATCAGTTCGTAACAGGCTTCAGTACATCAGAAATAAAAATCGAGGTTCCAGAGGAGAGTAAATTCTTAACGATGGATCGTGTGATCGAGATTGCCAGTTTTCCAACAGCGAAGCTGATTACACTCGACGGACTTCGTGTGGAATATGCCGATGGTTGGGGCTTGATACGCGCCTCGAATACCTGCCCTGCCCTGTTACTTCGATTCGAAGCTGACACCCAGGCACGAATGAATGAGATCCAAGAACAATTTAGAGACCTCATTCTCAGCGCAGATAAGAATATAGAAATAAGCTTTTAGGACGCTATAAAGAACTAACAATCGAAGCTTGAGTAATTGCCACACACAAGCGTCGAGATCACCCAATGGAAAGACATGTCACTATCACTAAGTAATGCAATAAATATCGCCAAGGTTCTTACCGAATCTCTACCCTATATACAGAAATTTACGGGCCGCACGGTGGTAGTAAAGTACGGCGGCAATGCCATGGTCGACGAAGCGCTGAAACAGAGCTTCGCGCGGGATGTTGTGTTGATGAAGCTAGTAGGAATCAACCCGATTATCGTACACGGTGGCGGCCCTCAGATTGGGAACCTCTTAGAGAGACTCAATATCGAATCTAGCTTCGTCGATGGACTCCGAGTTACTGATAGCCAGACCATGGATGTGGTTGAAATGGTATTAGGCGGCCTCGTGAATAAAGAAATCGTCTCATTGTTAAACAAAAATGGGGGAAAAGCGGTAGGTATCAGCGGCAAAGACGGAAATCTGATTCGTGCGAAAAAACTAAAACTCAAGCGCAAGGGCTCAAAGCCTGCCGATGACTCCATAGACATAGGTCAGGTTGGCGAAGTAGTAAGCATAAATACAGAGATCCTCGATGTAATGAAGGATAGTGATTTTATTCCTGTGATTGCGCCTATCGGTACCGATGGCGATGGCGCCAGCTACAATATTAATGCCGATTCAGTGGCCGGCGAAATCGCCAGTGTCCTCGGTGCCGAGAAGCTAATACTGCTTACTAATATAGCTGGCGTTCAAGACAAGAAAGGAAATGTGCTTACTGGCCTTAGCATTAAGCAAGTTGATACGCTTATTGCCGATAAAACAATACAGGGAGGGATGCTGCCCAAAGTCGAGTGCGCGCTGAACGCTGTTAAGAAGGGCGTTACCAGCGCCACGATTGTCGACGGAAGAGTAGAACACGCAGTGCTCCTAGAAATTTTTACGGATGAAGGGGTCGGCACATTAATATCCAAGAGCGGATTGGATAAGAACTAGCTAGGTCAATAAGAAGACATGGACAAAACTAACAAGATTTCTCGAAAAGATCAGATTTTGCAAGCGCTAGCGCGCATGCTGGAAGCTGCGCCGGGCCGGCGAATTACGACTGCCGCTCTCGCCAAGGAGGTCGGTGTCTCTGAGGCTGCCCTGTACAGACACTTCCCGAGTAAAGCGAGAATGTTCGAAGGACTCATCAAGTTCATCGAGGATACCCTGTTCGCGCGAATCACCAGAATAATCAATGAGGAAGAAAGCGCAGAAATTCGCTGCCAGAATATCCTGCTCCTGATACTCACATTCTGCGACAAGAATCCTGGGATGACGCGTCTACTAACTGGAGACGCACTTGCAGGAGAAACCGAAAGGCTGCACCAGCGCATCGCTCAGTTCTTCAGTCGTTTGGAGGCCCAACTTAAACAAATATTGCGAGAAGCTCAGATCAGAGAGAACCTAAAGACTACCATCTCGCCAGCCGCTCTAGCGAATCTATTGCTCGCCTCCTGCGAAGGCAGATTGGTACAATTCGTTCGCAGTGAATTCAAGGTATCGCCTCTGGACAATTGGGATACTCAGTGGAACTTTCTAAGCAAAAATTTGTTAGAGCCCTATTCGACCGCTGCGGAAACCAAGGCAACTGTCTAGTTATTGTTCAGCGCTCACTAGGCAGATATTCCGTACTTTTCGCGATAGGTCACGACTGCATCCAGATAAGGCTGTAGTTTTCCATTCTCGGATGCAGTTAAATAATCTACGATATCCTGCAAGCTAATTATGCTAACAACCTTTATCTGGTAACTCTGCTCTATCTCTTGAATTGCCGACAGCTTGCCACTTCCTTTCTCCTGTCGATCCATGGCGACAGCGATGCCATTTAGATGGGCGCCGTTGTTGCTAATAATCTCTGCCGCTTCCCTTACCGCCGTGCCCGCCGTTATAACGTCATCGACGATTAACACATCGCCGCTAAGCTGCGCACCGACTAGTGAGCCTCCCTCCCCATGCGCCTTCGCCTCCTTGCGATTAAAACAGTATGGCTTGTTCACTTTGTACTTGTCCGCCAGCGCCATCGATGTCGCTGTAGCCAGAGGAATGCCTTTGTATGCCGGCCCGAATAAAACATCGTACTCAATTCCTGAATCAACAATTGCATCGGCGTAACACCTAGCTAGAAAGGAAAGTTTCTCGCCAGTATTGAAAAGCCCTGCATTGAAAAAATAGGGGCTTATCCGCCCAGACTTCAGAGTAAATTCTCCGAAGCGTAGAATCTCATTCTCAATGACAAAGGTTAGAAAATTTTTCTGAAATYCTTGCATTAATGCCCCATTTCGCCGATGCGTGCTCTCAATAAATTGTAAGAAATTAACGAAGTTTCTAGCTTAGGCAGTTTGCGAAAGCGCTTGCTTCTGCTTCACTACCAATTCTTGTATGCCACTATTACCAAGTGCAAGCATCTCTAACAATTGATCATGACTAAAATCACCATCCTCACCTGTGCCTTGCACTTCGATGAATCCGCCCGATTCGGTCATGACGATGTTCATATCTGTCTCCGCGTTAGAGTCCTCGGCATAGTCCAGATCAAGCACCGCATGCCCCTGAAATATCCCTACTGACACGGATGCAATTAGCTGCTTCGCCGGATTTCCGCTTACCATTTTATTCGCAATCATATAATTAATCGCATCCATCATCGCGACACAACCCCCGGTGATCGATGCCGTTCTGGTTCCGCCATCGGCCTGTATTACGTCGCAATCGATCTTGATTGTGTGCTCGCCTAGTTGGGTCAGGTCTATCGCTGCTCGAAGCGAGCGGCCGATTAACCGCTGGATCTCAAGACTTCGACCAGACTGTTTTCCTCTTGCGGCCTCTCTRTCCATCCGAGTGTTCGTAGAGCGAGGCAGCATGCYRTATTCGGCKGTAATCCAGCCCTTTCCCGTGCCTTTCAAGAAGCGTGGGACCGATTTTTCCACGCTTGCATTACATAGCACCTTGGTATCACCGAACTCGACCAATACGGAGCCTTCCGCATGTTTCGTGTAATTTCTACTGATAGAKATATCGCGCAATTGATTGGCGCTTCGTTGGCTTGGCCTTATAAGTTCAGTCATAATTTTCCTGTGGGTAGATGTCTGCAAGCACATAACTTGCTGCGGGCAAATTATCCTAGATATTGATTGTTATAGCGAGCCACAAGTAACACASRAGYGTGGCCARAAATAGATTCAAAGYCCGMTAAGAAAACGAAACAAATTAYAATGGGATTAGGTTAAAATATTGCCAATAGATTTCACCTTGATATTCGGATASTMGACWAWRWYRSYMASTWKRAYTKYYYTYKMYMSGCWSMMRCARKRMYRKSRMYKSSNGTTCRCTAACGTGGGAAATTCGATCTGTGAATCATCGCTATCTAGAAACCAGTGTACGCCTGCCAGAATCGTTTCGAGGGCTGGAAAACAGCGTGCGTGAGGCAGTACGTAAACGTCTCACCCGGGGCAAGGTGGAATGCGCGCTGCGCTTTCAGTCTGAAGCGAAAGTTTCTTCCAATTTGCACCTGAATACCAAGCTAATTAGCCAACTTGTTCAAGCAAACCTCGAGATAGAACAGATTACGGGCACATCCTCTAATCTGAGTAATATGGAAGTGCTGCGCTGGCCGGGCGTTATAGAAGAACAAGACTTCGATAAGACATCTATCGAGAAACAAGCGCTTAGTTTATTCAGTGCGGCACTAGATGACTTGGTGGCAACGAGAGAACGCGAAGGATCAGAGCTGCAGGGCTTTATCAAGCAGCGTATCGATTCCGTCCGCAAGATCGTAGTTAATATTCGCAATAAGATGCCGGAAATTCTGACAAAACAGAAACAGAACATTCTTAATCGCTTGGCGGAGTTACAGGCAGAGCTCGAGCCCACGCGCCTTGAACAGGAAGTATCACTGCTCGCTCAGAAGGCCGATGTAGAGGAAGAGCTAGATAGACTAGACTCTCATCTGAATGAAGTAGAACGCGTATTGAATGCGAAGGGCCAGAAGGGACGGCGCCTTGATTTCCTCATGCAGGAGCTAAATCGTGAGGCCAACACACTCTCCTCAAAATCCATTGTCGTCGAAACTACGCTGTGCGCAGTGGAATTGAAGGTATTAATCGAGCAGATGCGCGAGCAAATTCAGAATGTCGAATAGCAATGAATGAACTAAACCTGGCTTCGGAGATCGAGCTGCATGTCTAAAGGTACACTATTTATCGTGACGGCTCCCTCCGGTGCGGGTAAAACCAGTCTCGTTAAGGCATTGATCGAACGCGAGGAGCAACTGTGTGTATCCGTATCTCACACCACTCGGGCAAGCCGCCCTGGTGAAATAGATGGCGTAAACTACCATTTCATCGATGAACCCGCGTTCATGAAAATACTGTTGGCGGGAAACTTTTTTGAGAGCGCCCTTGTCTACGGCAATCACTATGGGACTTCGCAGTTGTGGGTAAATGAGCAACTAGAGGCAGGCCTCAACGTAATTCTCGAAATTGACTGGCAAGGTGCCGTTCAGGTTCGTAATCTCGAACCAAACGCCTGCACCATCTTTATCCTGCCGCCGTCGCTGGAAACCCTAAAGACGCGCCTTCAGAATCGGGCTCAGGACGACACCGAAACCATAGAGAGGCGCATGAGTGAGGCCGTTGCGGAGATTTCACACGTTGCCGAAGCCGACTTTGTTGTCATTAACGACGACTTCCACACAGCATTGGAGGACCTCTCCTCGATCATCAGATCACAGCAACTTACCATGAAATATCAGAAAACGAATCAGGCAGCCCTCTTCACTAGCCTCGCTCTACGCAAATAACTCCAAGTATTTAACGGCCCTCACCGCCTACTTTCAAGAATTGTATGCATTCTGCGCCAAAATTCAGTAAAATCCTTGGTCCTCGTTAAATATGCTCCTCGGAGCTACGGTGGCCTTGCCAGTTACAGCTTGTATCTCGCACTCAGCCGCCAGTAAACATGTAGATTATTAAGGGTTTGGTATGGCTAGAATCACAGTAGAAGATTGTTTGGAAAATGTTGATAACCGTTTTGAACTGGTCATGGTATCCAGCAAGCGTGCACGTCAGCTTCAAACTGGCGGCAAAGACCCGTTGGTTTCAGTTGATAATGACAAGCCCACGGTAATAGCGCTCAGAGAAATCGCTGAAGGCCTAATCGATGCCAGCATTCTAGTAGCCAAGCCACCTAGCGTAGAGCTCGAAGAATTAGAGGACGAAGCAGCTGAAGCTGTTGAGAAAGTCGCAGAGGCCACAGCTAACGCTGAAAAGACTGTCGATGCAGTTGCAACCGAAGAAGCCTCTGAAGAACCCGCTAAAACGGAAGAGAAAGAACCCCCTGCCGCGGACGCCTAATCACCAATCTACTAACTAAGGAGTCGAGTCTTGCAGGTCCCAGTACTAGACACGATCGACTCTTTAGCCGCAGATCTCACCAGTTATCTCGGTAAGGCTCAGGTCAATAGTGTACGTCGCGCCTATTACTATGCGGAACAGGCCCACGCAGGCCAATTCCGTCGTAGTGGCGACCCCTACGTCACTCACCCCCTAGCAGTAGCCAGCATTCTCAGCGAAATGCACATGGACCATCAGAGCCTGATGGCCGCTATGCTGCACGACGTAATCGAAGACACCGGCATTACCAAGACCGCAATCAAATCCCAGTTCGGCAATTCCGTTGCTGACCTCGTAGACGGTGTAAGCAAACTCAATAAAATTACCTTTAGCAGTCGCGCCGAAGCACAGGCCGAGAACTTTCAAAAGATGGCCATGGCCATGGCGAAGGATCTGCGTGTGATCCTAGTTAAGATCGCTGACCGCCTTCACAATATGCGCACATTGAATGTACTTGCTCCCGACAAGCGCCGCCGCATCGCGCGCGAAACCCTTGATATCTATGCCCCCATCGCTAATCGACTGGGAATGAATACTGTTCGAGTCGAGTTTGAAGAGCTGGGCTTCGCCGCGCTCTATCCTATGCGGGCGCGCCGAATTTCGGCTGCTGTGAAAAGCGTCCGCGGCAACAGAAAAGAAATTCTCTCCAAGATAGAGACCTCGATCTCTGCCTGCCTCGAGCGCGAAGGCCTGCCAGGACGCTGTGCCGGGCGCGAGAAACATCTCTATAGCATCTATGAAAAGATGCGCAGCAAGCGCAAGTCTTTCTCGGAGATCATGGATGTATACGCGTTCCGCATCGTCGTCGATCGCGTAGATACCTGCTACCGCGTTCTAGGTGCCGTGCACAGCTTGTACAAGCCCGTTCCCGGTCGCTTCAAAGACTATATCGCGATTCCGAAAGCAAACGGTTATCAGTCTCTTCACACCACTCTGTTCGGCATGCACGGTGTGCCCATCGAGATTCAGATACGTACGGAAGAGATGGAGGCTATGGCAAACAACGGTATTGCCGCACATTGGCTCTATAAATCAAGCGAAGACCTGCCCAGCAATCCACATGCTCGCGCTCGTGAGTGGGTAAACGGTTTGCTGGACATGCAGAAGAATGCCGGCAACTCATTAGAGTTTATTGAGAACGTAAAGATCGATCTCTTCCCCGATGAGATTTACTTATTCACACCAAAAGGAACAATTTTCGAATTGCCAGCCGGTTCTACAGCGGTAGATTTCGCTTATGCGATCCATACCGATGTGGGTAACTCCTGTGTAGCCTGTCGAATTAGTCGTCGCCTCGCTCCATTGAGTGAACCATTGGAGAGTGGACAAACTGTTGAGATTATTACCGCCCCGGGCACACAGCCCAACCCAGCATGGTTGAGTTTCGTTATTACCGGCAAAGCACGCAGCAATATACGTCACTACCTTAAGAATCAGAAACACTCCGAGTCTGTCGCACTCGGGCGCCGCCTGCTCAATAAAGCATTGGCAGGCTTCGGTGATCAATTGGACAGCATCGCGCAAGAAAATATCGATGCCATCTTGCAGCAAACTAAACTCAAATCCATGGATCAGTTGTTAGAAGAAATTGGTTTGGGCAATCGTATGTCTTATATGGTTGCACAACGACTGGCCACAAAAAGTAATATTTCTGCCGGCGACGCACAGAAAGAATCTGACAAGCAAGGATCGCTCGATATTCGTGGATCTGAAGGCATGGTGATGAACTATGCCAAGTGCTGCCATCCCATACCCGGCGACCCGATCGTTGGCCACATCAGTTCCGGCCGCGGTATGGTAATTCACACTGATGATTGCAATAACATCGCTGACGTTCGAGACAATCCTGAGAAATGCGTATCGGTACGCTGGGACCCTGACGTTCAGGGCGAGTTTTCTGTCGAATTGCGCGTCGAGTTAGAAAACGAACGCGGCATTATCGCCACGCTGGCGACTACGATTACCGGAACTGAGGCCAACATCGATAAAATTTCCACCGTAGAGAGAGATGCTCGCTTTAGTATCGTGAACCTCTCTCTCAACGTTCATAATCGAGTTCACTTAGCACGCGTCATGAAACGTGTACGACTCATCAAGCCAGTCGCGAAAGTAACTCGAGTTAAGAGCCGCAAGATACGTAAGACGATCAAGAATACCGTTGGCAGCCACCAGACATAAACCGGAAAATTACCATGACTACATTAGAGCAAGTTAAAGCCGATACGGCGCCCGCAGCAATCGGTCCCTACTCTCAGGCAATTAAGGCTGGCTCTCTGGTTTTCCTATCAGGGCAAATTCCGCTAGATCCCCAGAGTATGGAGATCGTCTCCGAAGACGTAGCAGCGCAGACCCATCAAGTTTTTAAGAATCTAATCGCGGTCGCAGAAGCTGCCGGCGGCCGTTTGAGCAATGCCGTGAAGCTGACCATCTATCTTACCGACCTTGGCGACTTCGCTGTGGTAAACGAAATCATGGCTGAGTATTTCTCAGAGCCCTATCCAGCACGCGCTACAATACAGGTCAGCGCCCTACCCAAAGGATCGGCAGTGGAAATCGACGCCATTCTGGCATTGTAGAGCCCAATAGAGCCTACTACTGACTGCTAAGACTGGCGTGTAGGGGGCGAGTTCATGGCACTACTGTATAAAAACACATATACTTTGTTGTGGCCTGCCAGAAAGGATTAACTTGCTTCTATCTTGGCGCTGTCGATCTCTCAATAGAAAGTAGAGGGCTCTCTGTTAAATCGGACACTGCACACTGTGAATGCTGCCAGCCAACAACTAGAATTGATCCCCGTCACACGTTTGAAGGGCGTCGGCGCTGCGCTTGAGAAGAAACTAAACTCACTTGGCATCCATAACCTGCAAGACCTGCTTTTCCATCTCCCTTTCCGCTATGAGGACAGATCTCGAGTCGCCGCTATCGGCTCTATCAGTGCCGGTGATGCCGTGCAGATTCAAGGCGAGGTACTGAACACCGATATTCAGTTCGGTAGGCGCCGAAGCCTGCGCTGCACCGTCAAAGACAGTAGCGGCTTCATCACACTTCGCTTCTTCCATTTTAGTAATGCACAGAAAAACTCTCTCGCCGTCGGTAGCCAGGTCCGCTGCTATGGCGAGGTACGACGCGGCAGGTCCGGACTGGAATTATTTCATCCCGAGTACCGAATCGTTCGCGAGAACGAGGAAATAGTAGTAGAGGATTGCCTCACGGCTATTTATCCAACAACCGAAGGACTCGGCCAGGGTAGATTACGTAGCATCGCAAATCAGGCTCTCGCTTTTTTACCCACCGATGCAGATGCTGATTCAATTGTCGGTTCTGCCTTACAAGAATTAATGCCCGATGAATTGATTAAGAAATTCAACCTTCATTCTCTTATCGATGCAATAAGACTGATTCATCGCCCCCCACTTGAAGCCCCTCTTAGTTGGTTAAGCGAAGGG
>JAESUV010000070.1 GCA_016762975.1 Gammaproteobacteria bacterium
GCGTTGCACTGTGGCTGTTGGCGACAATTACAACGTCCGCATTAACCGTCTGCACCAAGTTCGCATCCACCTGCCATTTTTCACTCGATCTATGTAGCTTGGTCACCGGCGCATTAAAAATGCAGTCTATGTTGGCGTGAGTAAGATAAGCCTTGCACAGAGAAGCGGGCTCCATGGCACCGCCAGATGGGAAGAACCAGGCCTTTTCACTTAATGCTACTCCTGCTTCAACGGAGGCCTGTTCTTTGCTTAGCTGTTGCACTATTTGGCTTGAATAGAGTTGCTGCAGCTTTTTCAATTGAAGAGGGTTTTTCTTGTTCATGGCATTTGATAACTGCAGCACGCCGCAGGGATTCCAGGCGAGGTCGCCGTGTCGCTTGAGTTGCGTGAATTGCCGCAGCGCGAATAGGTAGGCGTGTAAGAAGAACCTTGCATCTAGCGAGGGTGTGTTGAATAACCGGCAGCGCAAGGCCATCATTGCATTTCCCGATGCGCCGCTGGCGGGACTGTCGCTGGCGTCTAATACCGTTACTTTCCATCCGCGCTGCGCGAGGCTGTATGCAGTGCTGCAGCCAGCGAGACCTGCGCCGATGACGATGGCGGTTTTTTCTCTGAACCGCACCTTTGGCAGAATGAACCAAGGAGAATCTAGGCTCTGCCGCTTCTCTTCTCCTTCTCCTTCTCCTTCTCCTTCCTCTTCTGGCGTACTCCCTGGTGGCTCAACTTTAATCGCTGGAAATGTTGCGAATAAGCAGTGRCGTTTTCTGCCGAAGCCTTCGATCTTGCTCACTTCGAAGCCTGCATTCTTGAGAGCGGCACGTACCTTCCCRGCTACGCTGTAGCTGCTGRSAGTGGTGCTCYCATCGCTGCAATKAGCAAGYARGTGCATGAGAGGTTCTCCCCAAAGCTCGCTATTGTTAGCGGGTGAGAACCCATCCAGRAACCAGCAYTGTATTGGYGGRCAGACGTCYATCATGCGCTGGCTYAGCTGCTCATGGGCGTCGCCATAATAAACATCGAGGGTGATTTCGTTGCCTAGCTGCAGGCGATGACAGCCTTCGCTATGATCCGTGTATTGCTCTAACAGTTCAGCGCTTTGGACGGCGAGACTCGGCCAGCGCTTAAGTATTCTGCGCATTTGGGTAAAGGTAAGAGGATGTTTCTCGAAAGCTATGTAGTGTAGACGTGCGGGTCTTGTCTTTAGCTCCTGCCAGAGCTTCATCACCTGTAGGAAGTTGAGCCCGCTACCGAATCCAAGCTCGCCAATAAGGAATGGTTCAATGCGGCTTTCATGCTCCCAACGCTGCTTGAGTTTGTTGGCGTCTAGAAAGACATGCTGGCTCTCTGCTATTGCGTCATCGCGTGAATAATAAATATCCTGAAACTCAGTAGAGTAGGGTAGGCCGGAATCAAGCCAGGTGATTTTGGCATTCTCGATTTTCATCTAGGGCTTCAGTCTTTCTGTAGTGCACGGGCTCATGGGCTTTGTGAACGCTAATCGAATCAGAGCAAAGCTTACACTCTTTTCAGGATTAGCCAACAGCTTCGAGCCTTGTTGCCAAGCCGCGCTATTGTAGGCTGACATCTTAGGCAATTAATGAGGTAAAATACTGCCTTTGCCCATGTCGCATAGAAGGGCAGCACACAGGATTTCGTCAGATGTTGGAAATTAACAGTCAGCTTGGGGTGTTAAAGGAGCTAGGTAACAGAACCGATAGTCTCAGGGGGTATCTTTGACTATGAGACTAAGAAGGAAAGGCTTACAGAGGTTGAGCTAGAACTGGGCGAGACTTCGGTTTGGGACAAGCCTGAATACGCGCAGGCTCTCGGTAAGGAACGAGCAAGCCTGGAGGTAGTCGTTGCGACCATCGAGAAGATGGATTCTGGCATCGCTGAAATTGCCGAGCTATTAACGTTGGCGCAAGAAGAGTCTGATGAAGAGCTCTTCGATGCGGCGGGTAAAGACCTTGAAGCCTTGAAGGCTTCTTTAGAAGCACTCGAATTTCGTCGCATGTTTTCTGGCGAGATGGATGAGGCCGGCGCCTATCTGGATATTCAGGCAGGCTCTGGCGGCACTGAAGCGCAGGATTGGGCGGAGATGCTGCTCAGAATGTATTTGCGCTGGGGTGAGGGTAAGGGGTTTAAGGCGGAACTTATCGAGGTGTCCGGTGGCGATGTTGCTGGAATTAAGAGTGCAACGATTCTGATCAGTGGTGAGTATGCATTCGGTTGGCTGCGTACGGAAACGGGCGTGCATCGCTTAGTTCGAAAATCGCCATTCGACTCCGGTAGTCGGCGTCATACTTCATTTGCCTCGGTATTTGTATCGCCGGAGATAAACGATGATATCGAAGTAAACCTCGATATGTCGAAGGTACGAATAGATACCTATAGGGCAAGTGGAGCAGGCGGTCAGCATGTCAATAAAACAGACTCTGCTGTTCGTCTGACGCATGAGCCTAGCGGTATAGTGGTGCAGTGCCAAAGTCAGCGGTCGCAACACAAGAACAAAGATGCGGCGATAAAACAGCTGAAGGCAAAGCTGTATGAGTTGGAAGAATTGAAACAGAAAGAAGAGAGGCAGAGTGTTGAGGAGTCGAAGGCAGATATCGGCTGGGGCAGTCAGATTCGCTCTTATGTTTTAGATCAGTCGCGGATCAAGGATTTGCGTACCAATGTCGAGGTGACGAATACCGGTGCTGTACTCGACGGTGATCTAGATAAGTTCATCGAAGCAAGTTTAAAGATGGGGCTGTAGTGAATAGCTCAAAGCGCTGCGTGACGCGTAAGCTTGGAAAAAAATCGAACGATTAGAATTGATAGTAGGAATACGGGAATTTAAGGCAGATGACTGAAGAAAATCAGGATGAAAACAAGCTAATCGCTCAGCGTAGAGAAAAGCTAACAGCTATCCGTGCGAAGCGAGTGGCGTTCCCGAACGACTTTATCAAAGAGGATAAATCGGCTGATCTAATCGAGAAATACGCGGCTAAGACAAAGGAAGAGTTAGAAGCTCTAGCTGTTACTGCCGTCATAGCCGGTAGAATAATTCGCATGCGCGGACCGTTCGTCGTACTACAGGACGAAGATGCGCAGATGCAGATCTATATTAATAACAAGTCATTCCTTGAAGAGCAGGCAGAGGAGATTAAGTCTTTCGATCTGGGCGATATAATCGGCGTTAATGGTGAGATGTTCAAGACTGGAAAGGGAGAGCTGACTCTTCGTGCCGGTAAGTTCAAATTACTTACAAAATCGCTGCGTCCACTGCCGGACAAGCACAAGGGATTGACCGACACTGAGATGCGCTATCGTCAGCGCTATGTCGATCTAATTGTTAACGAGGACTCTCGAAAAATCTTCCAGACCCGCTCGCGGATAATGCGCTTTATTCGTCAATATTTTGAGTCACTTGATTTCATGGAGGTGGAGACACCAATGATGCAGGTGATTCCTGGTGGGGCCACAGCCAGACCTTTTATTACTCATCACAATGCATTAGATCAGGAGATGTATCTGCGGGTGGCGCCGGAATTGTATCTTAAGCGCTTGGTAGTCGGCGGTTTCGAGCGCGTCTTCGAGTTGAATCGGAATTTCAGGAACGAGGGCTTGTCAACGCGACATAACCCTGAGTTTACGATGTTGGAGTTCTATCAGGCCTATGCGCGTTATCAGGATCTTATGGACCTAACAGAAGATCTATTTCGTAAGATCGCGATTGATGTTGGCGGTAGCAGTAAGGTTAGTTTTCAAGGTTCAGAATACGATTTTTCAAAACCTTTTACCCGGCTCTCTGTAACTGATTCGATTAAAAAATACTGTGGGGTTACAGATGACTCTGCTTTCGCCTCGGCAGAATCTGTGGCGGCCCTAGCCAAGAGTCTCGATGTGCATTTCGATGAGAGCTGGTCGAAGGGTAAGATACTGATGGAGATATTTGACCAGAAGGTAGAGGCTGAACTCGATCAACCAACATTTATTACACAATACCCTATTGAGGTTTCACCACTTGCTAGGCGCAATGAGGAGAATCCTGAGATTACCGATCGATTCGAGCTGATCATCGGCGGTAGAGAGTTAGCTAATGGCTTCTCGGAGTTGAACGATCCCGAGGACCAGGCGGAACGCTTTAAGGAGCAGGTGGCACAGAAAGACTCAGGTGATAGTGAGGCGATGCATTTCGACCATGACTATGTGACTGCCTTGGAATACGGCATGCCACCTACCGCTGGCGAGGGCATTGGCATCGACCGCTTGGTCATGCTGTTTACCGATTCTGCCTCTATTAAGGATGTGTTGCTGTTCCCACACATGCGTCAGCAACAAGACCCTGCCTAGGTGAAATGCGGCTAGCCAAAGAGTAGAGACGAGTGACGGAAACCGAATCAGGATCTAGGAAGAGTGAACTAGAGAGTTCCTGGAAGCAAAGACTGCAGGGCGAATTCGATTCGCAGTATATGAAGCAACTGCAGGACTTTTTGCGTGAACAGAAGGCGCTCGCTAAAACCGTCTATCCTGCTGCAGATGAAATTTTTGCCGCACTCAATGCAACACCATTCGATGCTGTGAAGGTCGTGATACTAGGCCAAGATCCCTATCACGGTCCTGGGCAGGCGCACGGCCTTTGTTTCTCCGTTAGGCGAGATGTTCGGGTGCCGCCTTCCCTCAAGAATATCTACAAAGAGCTGGCCGCTGATGTAAATTTTGTAGCGCCGGGGCATGGCTGCCTAAATGAGTGGGCGAGGCAGGGGGTGTTGCTGCTCAATTCCGTGCTTACAGTTGAGGCGAGTCTAGCCGCTTCACATAAGGGAATCGGATGGGAGAGGTTTACAGATAGCGTAGTGAATCATTTGAATGATGAAGCAAAAAACATTGTGTTCATTCTATGGGGGAGCTACGCCCAGAAGAAGGGGTTGATGATCGATAGGAAGCGACATCTTGTTCTGCAGTCACCGCATCCCTCGCCGTTGTCTGCGAGTCGAGGGTTTTATGACTGCCACCACTTTTCTAAGAGTAATGACTATTTACTTGCACATAACAAGACGGCAATCGACTGGCAGCTTTCTAGCTAGTGTTTGCTGCGGATTTAGCATCAGGACAATATTATGAGTGATAGCTGCATCATTGTTGGCGCTAGCCATGCTGGGGTTTCTCTTGCGCTGCAACTTCGCAGGGAAGGTTGGACTGCTCCGATCAAGCTAATTAGCGAGGAATCTGAGCTGCCTTATCACCGGCCACCGTTGTCGAAGGAACACCTCGCGGGAAAGAAAGACTTGGATGCGATGAGTCTCCGTCCCGCCAAGTTGTATGCGGATAACGATATCGACCTGCTGCTTTCTGCGCGAGTGAACAGTCTCGATACTGAGAAAAAAGAAGTCCAATTAGATAGCGGAGAAACCTTGGGCTATCAAAAGCTAGCCCTGTGTACCGGTGCGAGTGTGCGTGAATTTACCCCCGCTAGTGGCTTGGAGAACGTCTTCTATATTCGCACGGCTGCGGACATTGCCCGGCTTATCCCACATGTCAGAAAGGGTCGCCGCGCTATTGTAATTGGTGGTGGTTATATCGGCCTGGAGGCGGCTGCGGTACTGGCAGAGCTGGAAGTCAGTGTGGTGGTGCTTGAGATGTCCGAACGCATCTTGCAAAGAGTTACTAGCCCAGCGATGTCGGACTATATGCAGCGCCTGCATGAGTCACATGGCGTGAAGATTCATACCGGAGTCAAAGTTGAATCGATTCGGGATGAGGGGCAGGAAAAGCGTATTGGCTGTGCCGATGGCTCAGAGTTTCGGGCGGACTTCTTGCTAGTCGGCATAGGAGTCGAGGCGAATGTGGCATTGGCGTTGAATGCTGGYATTGAATGCGRGGYTGGYATACGGGTGAATGAATATTGCCGTACSAGTGACGAGCATGTCTATGCTGCCGGTGATTGTACCAAGCAYCCTAGTYTACTTTACCAGCGTCAGATCAGTYTGGAGTCGGTWCAGAATGCCAACGATCAGGCACGTGTGGCGGCAGCCAATATTTGTGGGAAAGAACGGGTATACGATGCAGTGCCTTGGTTTTGGTCGGATCAATATTCTATTAAGTTGCAGATGGTCGGCCTCAGTACTGACTACGATCAGCTTGTCATGAGGGGCTCAACGGACGGTAAGACCGAGGCAGGCTTCGCCTTGTTTTATTTGAAGGAGGGGGTGTTGATCGCGGCGGACTGTGTAGCCCGTCCCAAGGAGTTTATGGTCAGTAAGAAACTGATAAAAGAGAGAGCGAAAATTCCGGCAGAGCATTTTCAGAACGAAGAGATAGAGCCTATAAATTTCTCTACCGCCTAAATCTAATCAGACTCCGCTGTATACGCAGCCGCTGGTGCAGGTTTCGCGAATTTCGATGGAAGAGAGTTCATTCAGTTCGGGCTTCAGTTCATTCCATATCCAGCGTACGAGCACTTCGCTGGTTGGATTCTCTAGCCCTGGGATCTCATTCAGGTAGTAATGATCCAGTCGATCCAAGATAGGCTTGAATGCAYYCGCAATCTGKGARAAATCCATGACCCASCCWGTGTCGGCACCRACAGARCCCTCGACCTCTATTTTAATCARGAAGGAGTGACCGTGAAGRCGGGCGCATTTGTGACCCTCCGGTACATTGGGGAGYTTGTGAGCCGCCTCGAAGCGAAATTCCTTGAATATTTTCATTGCCTTGCTCTAGAACCTTGTTGCTGTGCTGTTCAATGGCGCAACATACTATCTCGTCCGTTTTATGTATAGGCCCTTTGGCATATAATCATTCCATCTCGCAGGGAATCTTACCGGATCAGGCGCTACATGAACCTTTCAAGCTGGTTACAGCCTATTCGCCGTTTTGTCTCCGAAGGCAAGAGACTGCCTATCTATCTGGGCATCTTTAGCACCTGCTTCGTATTGTGGCTACAACTCAATCCTCCCGCGATCATCGCGAATATTATCGAACGGCTCGAGTTTTTGGTCTACGATCAGCGATTCAGCATCATGCCAAAAAATGTTAAGTCCCCTGACAACAAGATTGTTATCGTCGACCTCGATGAACGCTCATTGCAGGCCGAGGGGCAGTATCCTTGGAATCGAATCAAGGTTGGTCAGCTGACGGAAAAGCTGCGCGACAGGGGTGTTCTCGTGGTTGGTTTCGACATTACCTTCCCAGAACCCGACCGAAATATCCGAGATCTATTGGAGAGCGTTGATCTTTCCCAATTTGATGCGAGCTTCAATGAGACATTAGCGGAGATTGAGCCACTGATTGATGCTGACCAATATTTCGCAAGAGCGATGCGCAGCGGGATTGATGTGGTTCTGGCTATCAATTTCACTACGCAGTCCGCGGTCGCTTACAACGAATTACCAGAGTCCATAGTTACGATCGGGGCTGAGTTGGCCGAGGGTGTTACTGTCTCAGATATGACGGGCTACACCGGTAATATCGAGGTCTTGCAATCTGCTGCCTACGGGATCGGCAGCATGAATCAGGTGCCCGATTTGGACGGCGTTGTCCGCCGTGTCCCACTGATGATTCGTTACGGTACGGAGCTATTCCCTACACTTTCATTGGAAATGATTCGAGTTTATAACTTCGCGGAAAGCTACGAGCTCATCACACAAGACTATGATGGTTTACAGGTCGTGCGTGGAGTTGGTGTCGGCGTCGGTGCTGGTAGATTTGAAATCCCAACCGATGGCTTTGCCAAAGTCATCGTGCCGTATATTGGTCCTTCGTCGGAATTCGATGACAGTTCATATCCGTATATCTCCGCCACGGATGTATTGAGAGACAATCTGAGTGAAGAAGAGAAGAGTCAGTTGCAGAATAGCCTTGTGCTTGTTGGCACCAGTGCTCCAGGCCTTGGTGATATTCGGGCGATGCCGCTGGACATTGTCTATCCCGGTGTAGAGGTGCACGCGAACATGCTGAATGCTCTTTTGGATTCCGTTGCCACAGTGGAAGTGGAATCCGGTGAGGCATCGACTGAGTCGGTTTTTTCAGGCTTTACCCCGCCTACGAATATTTATTTCCCCTACAGGCCGGATTGGACTGCTGGGGCTCTATTTGTGGGAATAACCACTCTAGGCTTGCTCATGTCGATGGTTTTTCCAATCATGGGCGCGGCGAGCATGGCTGTAACGGGAGCCGCGTTGCTCACAGGTTCGGTGTGGGGGAATTTTCAGTTGTGGGATACCTACAAGCTGGATTTTCCGTTAGTTCTGATTTTGATTTTGATCTTGCTCGTTACAATGATCAATCTGATCTACGGATTTCTCAGTGAAAGCCAGACACGCAAGACAATTAAAGGCATGTTCGATCAATACGTACCACCGGCCCATATTGATTCGATGCTAAACGATCCGGATAATTATAGTTTCGAGGGCGAGAGTAAAGATCTCAGTGTATTGTTCGCCGACATTCGAAATTTCACTAGCATCTCCGAAGCCTTGAGCGCGACAGAATTGAAGAAATTGATGAACGATTTCTTTACYCCAATCACGAAGATCATTTTCGAGAACAACGGCACCATCGATAAATACGTTGGTGACATGGTGATGGCWTTCTGGGGRGCGCCCCTTGAGGATCTCAACCATMGAGAGAATGCAATCMGGGGAGCTCTGCTGATGCTAGAGAAGGTCGATGAGYTGCGTCCAGTKTTCAAGGCCAGRGGGTATCCCGATGTAGTGATCGGCATAGGTATCAACTCGGGCATGATGAATGTGGGCGACATGGGCTCTATTTAYCGCCGTTCTTACACGGTGYTAGGCGATGCGGTAAATCTAAGYTCAAGGCTTGAGGGGCTCACMAAATTCTACGGCATAAAGYTATTAGTAGGCGAGGCGGCGATAAAAGGTTTGGATGGCTTCCTGTTTCGACACATCGACAGGGTAAAGGTGAAGGGGAAGATCAAGGCCGTGGATTGTTACGAGCCTATTTGTGAGTTAAATAAGGCAAATGCGGAGCTTACCGAGAGGGTGTCTGAGTACCACAAGGCGCTCGATTACTACTTCGCCCAAGACTGGGCTGGGGCTGAAAGCATTTTCAAAGCTTTGCAGGAGAACGAGCCAGAGACCCTGTTGTACAAGGTATATTTGGAGCGAATTGAGGTCCTGAGACAGCAAGTTCTGGCCGAGGATTGGGACGGCTCCTTTACCCATACGAGTAAGTAAGCAATTAGTGCTTTTTTTTACACTTGTTTGCCTCTGAAAGCGCCGTCATTGTTGACATGTCGACCTAAGTCGGTAAAATGCGGCTCTCTCTGTGCTATGGGTGATTAGCTCAGTTGGGAGAGCGTCGCCCTTACAAGGCGAATGTCGGGGGTTCAAATCCCTCATCACCCACCACATAGTTAGAAGTTTGCTGCGGACCGGTAGTTCAGCTGGTTAGAATGCCGGCCTGTCACGCCGGAGGTCGCGAGTTCGAGTCTCGTCCGGTCCGCCATTTTTCTTCTAAGATCCCTGCGATTTTTCTCCTATTTCAGCGCCTGTTTCATTGCCTATTTTTTTGCCTATGCCAGTAGATATCTCTATTAGCAAACCGCCTATCGAAGCACTGCACTGTGAATTACTGCAGCGCTTGGGCGTGTCTATCAATGTCCTGCGCCTGGATAAGTGCCATTCGCTGCTGTCGGGCAATAAGTGGTACAAGCTGAAATACAATCTGCTCGAATTTCAGCGACGACCGGAGCTTCCGATTCTCAGTTTTGGCGGGGCCTATTCTAATCATCTCCATGCGCTAGCCGCTGCAGGCAAGCTAATTGGCATGCGCACTATTGGCGTCGTGCGAGGAGAGATACCCGAGCCATTGAATCCAGTTCTCGCGTTCGCCAGTGAGCAGGGGATGACCTTGTTGCCGGTAAGTCGCGGCGACTATCGGCGCAAGCAAGAACTGGGTTATCTGCAAGAGCTGCGGGTTAGGTTTGGCGACTTTCATCTGCTGCC
>JAESUV010000234.1 GCA_016762975.1 Gammaproteobacteria bacterium
CTTCTTCTCAGGGTTAATGCGCTGGGGCATGATGCTAATCATTATCGGGCTCGCGCTCTGGGGAATGTACGAACTTTTCCGCCGCTTCTCGCTAGTGGAGAGCATGTCTACCTACGGTGTTGGTCGCGACACTAAGAGCTAGATTTAATACGCTCATCACTCTTTATAGCTGGCCTGGGCACGCATTTCTGGGTCAGCGTAAACTAGCTAAGTTATTGAATTAAAATAGCTTAATAGAAATTTCTAGCTGTTTATCAGTTTCAATTTGTCACAAAACCCTGCCGTCAATTGTTCTTGTTAATAAGCGGATTGCGCTAAGCTATCGGCACTGCTCGAGTCCAGAGTTTGGTGGGTTCTGCTGTAGCCTCATAGTGGTAGCGCGACGTGCGCTTCTAAGATGAATTTCCTCTTACACTCTGCAGCGACCGTGCTAACTGAAAGGTTACTTAAATGAAGAAGCTAAGCCCATTAGTTCTCGCCGCATTGAGTATTGTCTTCGCGGTTCAAGTCCATGCTGGAGCCGAGCGAGTAGGGGATTTCGCTTTAATCGACCATGAGGGCGTTTTCCATCAATTGCAAAAATATGGCGATAGCAAAGCTGTCGTCATCATTGCTACAGCGGCGAGCTGTATCGATAATATTGAGAAACTGCACAAGTATCGCTTGCTGCGTACCACTTGGGAGCAACAAGGTATTACCTTCCTTGCCGTAAATTCCGGCGCCTTGGATAGTGTCGCTGATGTCCGCCTGATGGACAATTTGTACAATTTTGGTATACCCATTTTGTTAGATGACAGTCAGCTTGTGGCCGAGAGTCTTGGCCTAAGCAAGGCTGGTGAGATAGTGGTATTGGAGCCGACGCGCAGTCAAATTCTTTACCGCGGTGGTTTAGATACTGATCCAGTGAGAGCACGGCCCGCGCTCAATATTGAAGCCGTAGCAGGGACTAGCGTTTTTGCCGATGTGTTGGCTGCAGTGGTGGCAGGTAATGCGGCCTCAATCGAGCACACCATCATCACCGACGCAGTCGGTTGCGAGTTGCAGTTTCCAGCCCGAGAAATGCATGCAGGCAATGTGCCTGACTACGCGACTGAGGTTGCTCCAATATTAAAAGAAAAGTGTAGTAGCTGTCATGTAGAAGGCGGCATAGCGCCCTTCGCTATGGACTCGCATATGATGGTTCAAGGTTGGTCGCCGATGATGAAAGAAGTCATGATGACTAAGCGCATGCCTCCCGCTCAGGTTGACCCTAACGTAAATCATTTTACCAACGCGCGTTATATGGATGCCCAGGAGTTACAAATTCTCATTCATTGGATAGATGCGGGTTCGCCCCGCGGTGTCAGTGAAGTCGATCCGCTCACTCTGATCGAGTCTCCTAACTCGGTTTGGGAGCTCGGTGAGCCCGATTACATCGTCGATGTGCCGGCCTTCACCGTGCCCGCAACCGGCGTCTTAGACTACGAGAATGTCACTGTCAATCTGCCTTTCGAAGAAGATGTCTGGGTGAAGTCGGTGCAGCACCTTCCCGGTGACCGCCGCGTTCTTCATCATTTGCTGAGTTTTATCGTTCCTGCTGACTATGCTGAAGAAATTATTGAAGGCGAGAATGATAACTACAGGGAATTCCTAGAAGGCTATGCTCCGGGTAAGGATGAAGCAGTAACATACCCTGAAAAAACAGGTGTATTCGTGCCCAAGGGTTCCGCCGTGCAAATGTCTGTGCATTACACGACATTCGGGAAAGAGACGATCGATAGTACAAAGCTAGGCCTCTACTTCGCCGACGAAGAGCCTGAGTATCAGTATTCTACTTATTCCCTAAGTCATGGTGGGCGCAATATCGAAATCCCGCCGGGTGTATCCGATCATGAGATGCGTGCGTCCCATGTGTTCGAGGATGAAGTGGTGCTACACGGACTACGGCCGCACATGCATTATCGTGGCAAGCGCATGCGCTTTAGCGTCGTCTATCCAGATGGCACCAAGGATCAAATCATTAATGTGCCAGACTACAATTTCGCTTGGCAACCAACCTACCGTCTCTTGGAGCCTATGTTATTGCCTGCCGGATCAAGAGTGGTGATCGARGGCGCCTTTGACAATTCYCARTATAACCTCGGTAACCCAGACCCAGCYGCGGCTGTYAGGGGAGGYGCTCAGAGTTGGGATGAGATGTTTATTGGCTATCTTTCTTACAATAAAACCAGCCAATAGGYGCAAGCTAGCSTCCATGGCTMKTCCTCTGAAGAGCYGAATTTGGCYTATTTAGTGTRGCGGGKTCCAATCCTRGCGCTTCCGACTMAATCTAGAGCGCATMGAGGAAGGCKCGCTAGAAAYCTTCGATAAGCTGCCCTGTGYCTGCGTTATTTTGTTACAAAAAGTAATGTTTYRGGCTGCGCATTTTGYATCAATTGGGCTAGACTGCGKTKATTAATRAAYTRACTAACARTTAGCTTTTTGGAGTCTTACAAATGAATAAAYTAATCGGATTYRSWATAGCTCTGATCACATCAGCTCTATCTGTTTCAGCTATGGCGCTGCCYGATAGAGTGGGTGACTTCGGGCTTATGGATAGCAACGGCGATTTTCAYCAGTTGAGTCGTTACCGTAATAAAGARGCATTGGTCATAATGTCTTTCGATAGCAGTTGCTCAGCCATCAATTCGTCTGTAGCCAGTTTAGAAACKTTGGCATCTGCATGGAGCGGYCAAGGYATTGCMTTTGCGTTGATCAACTCCTCGGCMGAATCAGATATTGAGGCGATTCGATCYGCCAAGTCAGCATTGGGTACTGARTTGCCATTGCTACTCGACAGTGGACAGATCGTTTCTGAAACACTCGCCCTGACTAAGGCCGGCGAGATCGTTATCCTTGATCCAGARMGGCTTACCATTCTCTACCGTGGCCCRGTAGCGAGTGCGGCGGCTACACTGTCTAGCGAACTGGCTGGGACAGTTGATAGCACTGTGATTGTCGATGCTGTTGGTTGCGACCTTCAATTTCCTGTTAGAGAAACTCACGCTAGCGCGRYTCCAGACTATGCGAGCGAAGTTGCACCGATTATTGCTGRGCAATGTGTAACCTGCCAYCGCGAGGGTGGAATTGGACCGTTCGCTATGGAYAGCCACCTGATGYTRCAGGGYTGGTCGCCGATGATTCGTGAAACGCTTMTTACTAAGCGCATGCCMCCTACACAAGTTGACCCARATATTGGCCACTTCAACAATGCTCGCTATATGTCAGATGCGGACYTGCAAACCYTWGTTCATTGGATCGATGCTGGGGCGCCYCGCGGYGCATCTCCTATAGAYCCTCTAACAGAGATTGAYTTGCCTAATTGGAAAGAGTGGASCCTAGGCGAGCCTGACTWCATCGTTAAGGCGCCGAAGATGGAAATTCCTGCCACKGGTGTTCTCGACTAYATCGATGTGGATGTTGARCTCYCTTTCGAYGAAGACAAGTGGGTTAAAGCGGTTCAGTTYATTCCTGGTGACGAGTCAGTACTTCATCACCTTCTYRCTTACGTAACTGCGCCTGCCGAGAATTTCGATGGTGGTGARGGCAACACAACWTCKGTTGCRCGTCGCTTTCTAGAGGGTTATGCCCCCGGTAAGGTAGATGCGATGTCCTTCCCTGAAGATACGGGTGTGTACATTCCTAAGGGTCATAAATTGTCCATGCAGTTTCACTTTACAACTAACGGTAAAGCGACAACTGATGAATCACTTATCGGTCTGTATATGCACGACGAGCCGCCTAARTAYGAGAATTTCACGCGTTCAGTAGCGTCGCAGTTCAAAATTCCTGCGTACGATCAGGACTACGAATCGGCGGCACGTTATACTTTCGACGAAGATGTGGTATTGACTGGCCTGCGTGCCCATATGCACTTCCGTGGCAAGGACATGAAGTTCTCCATGGAAAATGAAGATGGCACAATGACTGATCTGCTTAGCGTTCCAAACTACAGCTACGCTTGGCAGCCTACTTATGAACTGGAAGAGCCAGTGGCGATTAAGGCGGGCACTACAGTGCACGTTACCGGCGCTTTCGACAACTCTGAATTCAATCCGGCTAACCCTGACCCTTCTCAGGAGCTTGTTTTTGGATTGCAGAGTTGGGATGAGATGTTTATCGGTTACTGGACATATCATGCGGCGACACCGTCTAACTAAGCTCTAGTTTAGCTAGGAAAAACCCGGCCATGTAGATGGCTGGGTTTTTTTTGCCTCTTTAAAAGAGAATAAGTAGGGCATATTGAGTTGATGTTGAATGATGAGCAGTCAGGGCCGCACACAGAGTCTGCGCATTTCTCTGCAAACGAGCCTTCCAGATTCCTCCAGCAAGTTCCTGTGAATTGATTTAGCGCTGTTCTCTCTGACTGTTTGCTGGGAATCATCCAGACCCTGTGCGCTAGCATCAAAGAGGGATCCTATTGATGTGAATAGGGCCTTGAGCTGAAATATTTCAAGTTGGGTTGGGGGGTGCTAACGGCGAACAATCAGAGCCGTAGGCTCGTGAGTAGTTAGTACGCCGCAGGCCAACGGCTACACCAGAAATAGTCACCTCTATTTCTCTGCTTTGGAATAAAACTAATGAAGAATACCTGTCTGGGCTATCGTCGAATAGGTAGGCTAGATAGCTGGAAAGTAAGCGGGTAACTGAATCCAGATAATCCAAACAAAGCCAGTAATTACGCGACTTTACGTTGTATCGCCGTCCCCTAACTTGCTATGATGCCGAACTTCGATTTCATAATAATAATCTGGGAGAGCGCTTAATGTCCTCGATCTTCATCGTCATTTTCGGGCTGGTTGGTTTTTCTTTTGGCTGGTTTGTCTATTCCAAATTCATCGCAGGGAAAATCTATCGCTTAGACCCTGACTATGTAACGCCAGCGCATCGAATCAACGACGGTATCGACTATGTCCCTACCAATAAATATGTACTCTGGGGCGCCCACTTCACGGCTGTAGCTGGTGCGGCACCTATTGTAGGCCCTGCGATAGCGGTATATTGGGGTTGGGTTCCGGCCCTATTGTGGGTGACATTCGGCAGCATATTCTTCGCCGGTGTTCACGACATGGGGGCATTGTGGGCAAGTAACCGTCACGGCGCGAAATCAATCGGTGCTCTTTCCACCGATGTTATTGGCAAGCGTGCTTCGGCCTTGTTCATGGTTATAATCTTTCTGCTGTTGGTGTTGGTTAACGCGATGTTCGCAACCATCATTGCAACAGACATGGTTATATTCCCGTCATCGGTATTTCCTGCATGGGCTGCGATTCCAGTCGCGATTTGCATCGGAGTATTGATTCGAAAAAATTACAACCTGTTGCTGATTTCAATAATAGGTGTAGCGATTCTCTACTTCACTATCTATGTAGGCAGTGTTATGCCTCTTGAATTACCGGGCGATATGTTTGGCCTTGGAGCGAATGGCAACTGGATTATCCTGCTGTTTGTGTATGCAGGCATTGCGTCAATGTTGCCGGTATGGCTGCTGTTGCAACCACGTGACTACATCAATGGTGCGCAGCTAGTCGTAGGTTTGTTCGTTCTCTATAGTGCGGTATTTATTGCTCTACCAGATGTGACTGCACCAGCGTTCAATCCGAATCTGGCTGAGGGGACTCCGCCTATATGGCCAATCTTATTCGTTACAATTGCCTGTGGTGCTCTGTCAGGATTCCACGGCATCGTGGCTTCCGGAACCAGTTCTAAGCAGCTGAGCAACGAAAAAGATGCGCGTTTTGTTGGTTATTTAGGTGCGCTTGGCGAAGGTTCGCTGGCGTTGATAACAATCGTTGCCGTGACTGGGTCTCTGTACGCAGCAACGGGTGCGGAATGGGATGCGATCTATTCTGGTTACGCGAGTGGCCCTGGACAGAAAGGTTTCATCGACGGCGGTGCGATTTTGATTTCCACTGGCTGGGGCATCCCGATTGCTTTCGCGCAAACTATGCTTGCTGTGATGGTTGTGCTCTTCGCGGGCACTACTATGGATGCCGGTTTGCGCTTGCAGCGTTATATCATTCAAGAATGGGGCAGTATTTATAACATCGCTCCGTTCAAGAACAACATCATCTCTACGTTGATAGCGATAGCCGCGTGTCTGATGTTGGCATTTGGTGTGTCCGCGGGCAACTATCCCGGAGATGGCGGCGCTCTCATCTGGCCTGTATTCGGTGGTACTAATCAGATGTTGGCTGCGATGACCTTGCTACTAATTGCGGTTTATCTGATGCGATTAGGACGTCCTGCAAAAGCTATTTTGTTGCCGATGATCTTTATCTTCGTAATGGCGTTCTGGGCCTCTTGTTGGTACATAGTGAGTCACTATCAGAGTGGTCAATGGGCCTTGGTTGCTATCGAGGTGCTGGTAATGGTTACCAGCATCATGGTTATGCTSGAAGCATTGGGCGTAATTTCGAAGATTAAGAGTGGCGAGATTCCTRTTGAATCAGCGGAYGCTGGGAGCAAGGGAGAGTAGTAACACTGGATTTTACTCAGTAGTTAGTTCTCAAAATAAAGAAGGGGCGTTCGGATGCTGTGCAAAGCGATATCCACGCTCCTTTTTTATTGCGAGCTTAGGCCGCTTACTAGTTAGATGCTTTGCGGCAGCTCTTATACCAATGGAACGCCTACCGATTGTTGGGCACTCGCTAAACCTATGGACGAACAAACACTCCGAAATCTGCTAAACCTTGAGTCTGAGAAATCACTAGATAGGATTCAGATTTTTGAGGAGATTGATTCCACAAATTCTGAATTGCTTCGACAGATTCAAGCGGGCAGTACTGAGAATCAAGTGGTTATTGCGAGTTCGCAAACAGCCGGAAGGGGCCGCCGAGGTCGCCAGTGGTTGAGCCCAAAGAATGCGGGCATCTACTTATCACTGGCTCGTCATTTCTCGATGGATGCCAATGCGCTGCAGGCTCTATCTCTGGTTACCGCTATTAGCGTGCTTGAAGCACTGCAGGAATTAGGCGCACAAGGTCTTCAGTTGAAATGGCCCAACGATGTGCTTTTTGAGAAGAAGAAGTTAGCCGGCATCCTTCTGGAATTGCAGCAGAAAGAGGCCTCGCGCTTCGTTGTCTTCGGCATCGGCGTGAATATCGAACTGTCAGCAGATTCAATAGAGCGCATCGATAGGCCAGTAACCGATCTGAATAGCATCATCAACGAGCCGCCCTCTCGCGTGATTCTGGTCGCTGCGCTCTTGAACAGGCTGTGCCGGAATTTGGAAAACTACGAAAGCAGCGGATTCTCATCTTTCGARGSGCGTTGGAATGAACTGGACTGYTACCGAATGATTGATATCGAAATTCAGAACGGTGAAAGYCGGCTTATCGGGAAATCGCTTGGAGTGGATTCAGAGGGTTCATTGCTACTACAAACTGCGAAGGGCATCCAAAGGATCAATGGMGGGGAAGTGTTTCCGTCGTTGCGTCCGCTTACAGAATGAGTATTAATTAGCGCATGATATTAGAGCTTGATGTGGGTAATTCACGTATCAAATGGCGTCTGCTGGCAGCGGACGATTGTGCAGTGGTAGGCGCAGGGCATGTCCCTGGGTTTGAGGAGTTGYRGGGMGTCACTGAGCTAGAGACAGCAATATCGATGGCGCGCATGTGCAGTGTGCGCGGYGGTGATGTAAATAAGARGYTAGAARGCTGGATTCGCGCAAGGTATGGAGTAGACCTGCTGCAGGCTGCGGTAACCCAAAGCTGTGGTGGAGTGACGAATCAGTATGCGGACGTTAGCAGGCTCGGTATAGATAGGTGGCTAGCCATGTTGGCTGCGTATCGTAGGGCCGGAGGCGCCTGCATGGTTATAGATAGTGGCACGGCGTTTACTATCGACGTGCTGGACGCGCACGGGCTGCACTTAGGCGGCTATATTATTCCTGGTTTAGAGCTGATGCGAAGCAGCCTCGAGTCGAGTACGGCTATTCGGCTGAGTGACAACTATTCTGCGTATTCTCAAAGTTTGGGGCAGTCAACAGATGAGGCCGTATTTAATGGAACGGTGACGGCATTGCTGGCAACAATAAAACAGCAGGGTGAGTCATTAGGCAAGGCAGGCGCTGTCAAAACTTACTTTGCAGGTGGAGATGCTGTATTGCTGCATGGCTTAGCCGACCTAGATCGCAGTGAAATTGTCACTTCTCTTGTTCTCGATGGTCTCGATGTAGCTTGCCCACACCCTGACAGCGGCCAAGGACGGGCTTAGGCTATGCGCTATATAGCCATTTTTCTCTTGTTAGCCAATATCGGGTATTTCTCTTGGGTTCGTTATGGCGCACAGCCCATCACTCAGTCAGTGCCTAACACTCCTAGGCTTCTGCTAAATAGTGGACTAACTCTGATCAGTGAATATGAGGCACAGCTCGTGGCTCAGCCTGCTCTGATTTGCTTCACAATAGAGAGTTTCAGCACTATCGATGATGCCTCCAGCTTGATCGCTGAGATGGGTGAGGCAGTATTTGCTTCCAATGTGAGTCTTAGTGGCGATCTGCTGAGCTCGCAATATCGGGTTTTCATACCGCCGGCTTCTTCGCGCGGGATCGCCACTATTACCTTGGATGGTCTGAGTGAACGCCTCATAGCGGCTGAGATGGAGATAGAAAGCTACTTAATCACCCGTGGAATGCTGGAGAACGGAGTTGCGCTGGGTGTTTTCTCTCAGCTTAGTGATGCGCAGGCCGCGCGTAATGCCGTTCAGGGGCTGGGCTACGCGCCAGAGATCGAGGAAATGCCGCGTTCTACAGGTGGAATTCAAGTTCAGCTGCAAGCGCTGGAGCGATATGTCAGGGAAAACCCTGCATGGCTAGATTTGACGGCAGGTCGACCCAATTTGATCATTACAGAAAATCTCTGTGAAACGATTGCACAAGGGAGTCAATTCCCATAAAATGCCGCTCCTGAGTGAGAGTGCCAGGGATTTTGACCCTTGGAAGTTCATGTTGGAGGGGTTCCCGAGTGGCCAAAGGGATCAGACTGTAAATCTGACGCGYAAGCTTCGGTGGTTCAAATCCACCCCCCTCCACCAACTCATAGCTAGTTCGGGGAGTAGATTTTTGTAGGCKGGTATAGTTCAGCGGTAGAACCCCAGCCTTCCAAGCTGGATACGCGGGTTCGATCCCCGCTACCCGCTCCAATTTAGCTARAAAATTGGAACTTTTAGTAGGAYGACYAAGCTACCTGAGTAGCGTTGTCCAACGTATGAGGAAGCCGACACTAGTGYCGGTGCAGGACAGGGGCTGAGATTACTAATGTGCGGCTCGCATAGCTCAGGCGGTAGAGCGCTTCATTGGTAATGAAGAGGTCCCCGGTTCAACTCCGGGTGTGAGCACCATTTATWTGGTCAGTARTAGTTTGGATAGACAGTTTAAATAGATCGGAAGTAGGTAGTGTTTCTTTATAGTGATTCCTACTATAAAAACAGGACCTAATTCAAAATTAATTGATGACGCTTAGAATAGATAGAGGCAGTCGARAATGGCTAAACAAAAATTCGAAAGAAATAAATTACACGTTAACGTAGGTACGATTGGTCACGTTGACCACGGTAAGACGACGTTAACAGCGGCTCTGACTAAGGTCTGTGCTGAAGTGTGGGGCTCAGGTGAGATACGCAATTTTGACCAGATTGATAATGCGCCTGAAGAAAAAGCGCGTGGCATCACTATTTCCACCTCTCACGTCGAATACGATTCGCCTAACCGTCACTACGCACACGTTGACTGTCCAGGTCACGCCGACTACGTAAAGAACATGATCACCGGTGCTGCTCAGATGGACGGCGCTATCTTGGTTTGTTCGGCTGCAGACGGCCCAATGCCACAGACTCGAGAACACATCCTGCTGTCTTTGCAGGTTGGTGTTCCTTACATCGTTGTGTTCATGAACAAAGCGGACATGGTT
>JAESUV010000235.1 GCA_016762975.1 Gammaproteobacteria bacterium
CGATGTAGTCGACTTCATCGGCGGATATTCTCGCCAATTGGCTGTCCGTATCATTGGCCTTGCCGGCGAGGCGCTTACCGTCAATTAGGATTGGTGATTCAGAGCCCAGCCCGCGATCACCATCACTGGCTAGGGTGCCGCTACCGGCACGAATTAGCTCGATGCCCGGCACACGGTCCAACATGTCGTTAATCGTAGTCGGGTTAAATTGTGCGAAGTAAGAGGCTGGGAAGGTGATAGTGGAATCATTATCCGCCGATTCCTGTGCGTGAGTCATGTTCGTGAGGGATGCTAGGGTTGCATAGGTAATTCCTAGTAACCAGTTCTTGGCATAGCGCATGACTAGCATGATCAACCGTCCTCGTATTCAATATTATTAGGTGGGATATTCTTTTTCTGGTACACATTGCTACTTGTAAGCGAATGAATTTCATCTTAGAGTGAACGCTCAAAGAAAGTCAACGCACTGCTACAATTTGTATTATCTTGCTCAGCAAACACGCTTAACAATGCGCGGGGCTGCGGAGAATAGAAGGGAATAGAAGGGAATCATGCCTGACGTATTACATTTCGACGTAGATAAGGCCTTAGATCAGATGCTCAAGGTATTCTGGCAGCAGGGCTTTAAGGCCACGACAACCAAGCAATTGGCAAAGAGCGCGAGCCTGTCAGAAGGCTCTCTCTTTAATACGTTTGGTAATAAGAGAGAATTGTATATACAGACTTTGCAGCGCTACCGAGAGAATTCTCAGTTTCTGTTCGAACTGATCGAGAAGGATACTTCCCCGATCCATGGACTCAGAGCATATTGGGATGCCATCGCGGCACGAGCCACAGATAAAACACGGGTAAACGGCTGCATGATTACTAACGCAACCGTCGAGCAATCGCAGGATGCCAAAATCGTCGAATTTATCGAGACAATTCAYAGCGATAAYGAGAAGTTCTTTAAGAAGCATCTWGATCGAGCGGTYAAACTTGGTGAGCTTAAGCAGGGAACRGATGCTAAGGCGTTAGCCCAATTTCTCCARCACAGCGTGCAGGGGATTCGCGTACTCTCYAGAATTAAYCCCAGCAAGCARAAGATGCGCAATATTGTGAACACRGCAATGAGCGTGTTGGATCAGCATCTGACAAAACCTAYTAAGTAARTTTCYAGAAATYAYAGGAGCTTCGGNCYYTTTTTTGCGAAAGCCAGTYCGGGAATAGTTTGTTATCATTTCGATGCAGTGAGCYCTCGAATGCGAATAAYCTATCGGAYAGAAACATGACTAATCTGCAAGATTCASCYCCCANSMAATTTNACCCATCGCATCGCGCAAGATAATGACACAGAAGTCATAAGGCACTTGATGCAGGTATCGATTRCCGAAAATATGAAGGCTTTTCTGTCGGCCAGCGAGATCGAGGCGGCGAAGGAAACRATGGGYGTAGACAAAACGCTGATCGAGGACGGTACTTATTTTTTGATTGAAACAGTGCATGATACTGAGACAGTATTGGTGGGCTGCGGTGGTTGGGGTAAGCGAAAGACATTGTATGGGGGTGACCACACGGTAGGTCGCGATGACAGTTTGAGTGATCCAGATAACGAGGCAGCTCGCATTCGCGCCATGTATACGCACCCTGAGTGGACACGTCGCGGCATAGGCACACTGCTGCTTGACCTCGGCGAGAATGCGGCAAGAGAGGCAGGTTTTAAAACTATTGAGYTRGGCTCTACTGTGCCGGGAGAGCCACTTTATCTGGCGCGCGGCTATGTTGAAGTKGAGCGYAAGGTGGAGACGGCWGCRAATGGCTCGRWKAAYACYGTCATCAAGATGGTGAAGYCTCTMGYCTGACTAATCGGCGTTCCAGYCGYKAACTAAGTGYGCAGCKCGAAACACYCCGTCGGCAGATTGCTGAACTTTTAGYCGTAGCCGCGGYGAAAGATCTGSYGYRGTTTCCAAAAAYTGTCTAATKATTTYKGCAGCTTCTAYGGAGYTGTGTCCCCCTAGAGTCGAATCCAGCCAGCGYCCTGGAAAGAAGATGTCCCCAGTGGCTTGGATCTCAGCGATCATGTTAAGTGCTGGAGCGATCAAGTCGATAGATTGCYGTGYCCRAAGCGGATGGTGRATATTATTCAAACCAGCTATTACCCARGCCTCACGATCRCGATTCGACTCGAKCTTGAGCGATTCGAAGAAGGCAGHTCGCACYGCCGGGTCGGCTGAAAGYGAATCRCGAACRAACTTGAATCGYGCAAGYCGGTCTGGATTTTYAATRCGCTCTTCCTGTTGCGAYAGAAYYTCCTCGGCATTTGCGATGCCYTTTATAGCTAATCCGCTCGCYAAGGCAATCTGATCCAATTCGGAAAGCGGTAGATCGCTAAGCTGTTCATCGCCAGACCATAATCGAAGCAAACGAGAGAGGCCTTCATCCGTGGTGGCGAGGCTGCGATAGGCRGAATAAAAGGAGGAGCGGCCGGATCGAGAGCGCTCGCTCAGGGTCTGCCTCCAAAGTAAGCTTTCAATCTCGCCGCTTAGTCGCTGTCGCTCGGGATCGCTAAGATAGCTCCAATAAACTGTGCGTATGTATCTGAGAATTCGTGAGACGACTAGCTCGTTCTGTTCGATCGCCAATGAATCGAGTGCGGATTGCAGGAATAGGCTGGGTGCGAGGCGTCCTTCCAAGAGCTGGTCCCACAAAGTAACCCAAGTCGCACCGCGCAGTAATGCTGTATCCAGTTGGTTTACGTTCGAGACAAGATAGGCCTGACTTTGAGCATCTAAAATAAACTCGCCATATTCAACTCCGCTGCCGTTCGGCAAGATGAATTCTGCACTCGCCATTCCTGGCAGACGGTGCGGCTCTGATCCTAGTTCAAGTGTTAGGGGCTCGTGTGCATTGATCGATCCAATTCGCATCTCCAACGTTTGTGGCCACACGCGCCCTCTATTTTTTGGATCTTGTTGCTGTACAACGACATCACCATCCTCTCTGGTAATGCTGATCGATGGCCTATCTGCTTCCTCTACCCATACCTGACTCCAGGCGGCGAGATCTTGTTCGGATCGCGCATCGAGTATGGCAATCAAGTCCGGCCAGGTGGCATTGCCGTAGGCGTAGGTGGATAGGTATTCGCGCATACCCGCGCGGAACAGTTCTTCGCCTACGCGATTCTCCAAATGCCGCATCACGATGGGCGCTTTCTGATAGATGATCGCGCCGTAGAGAGTGCCAGCGAAGCGCAGGTTCTCTAAAGGTTGGCGAATAGGGTTTGCGCCAATCGTGCGATCTACTGAATAGGCAGTCGGGTGGTGTGCGGTTAGAAAACGTAGATCGTGATCAACCTCGGGGAAGGAAGGGTTCACAATCTTGGCCGCCATAAAGTTGGCGAACACTTCTTTGGTCCAGACATCGTCGAACCAATTCATAGTGACTAGATCGCCGAACCACATATGTGCGGTCTCGTGAGCGATGAGCGAGGCGCGCCCTAACATCTGATTCTGGGTGGCCGTCTCATCTAGAAAAATGCTTGCTTGGCGGTAGAGTATTCCACCAGGATGCTCCATGCCGCCATACTGAAACGAGGGGATCAGGACGAAATCAAACTTTTGAAAGGGGTACTCGATCTGCGTGTAGTCTTCTAGCCAGTTGAGGGTAGTGGCATGCAGCCGAAAGATCTCGTCGCGATTGCGCGCGACCTTGTCTGCATCGGTCTCGCGGTGATACATGTTAAAAGTACGACCGTTTATCTCGGCGGTTTCTARCTCGAATACACCTGCCGCAACGGCGAACAGATAACTCGGCATTGGCTGCGTYTCGAGAAAGGTGAAATGWGTACGYCCGTTTTCTGTGCKAGAAGAATCCTCTGGCCCATTCGCAATGACCTTCCATTGCTCCGGTACAGTTACYTCCCAAGTKACYCTTCCTTTTAAGTTGGGTTGATCRAAAAGGGGYAGGGAAAAATGCGCGCGGTCTGGTACAAACAGCGCRTAGAGGAAATTCTCGCGACGATTGAAAGCTTCATCRCCMACGTCAAACGTCAGGGCTACGTTGTTCTCTCCGGGTTTCAGTGCAGATGCSGGRATGACAATATGATCGTTTATCGGCTGCCAACTAACTTCTGTGCCATTCACTAAGACGCTGTGAACTCTCTGCTGCGGCAGTAGAAAATCGAGAACGAGTGGCTGCGCACTAGGATCATCCCAGTTTAAGGTAACGTGAGATTTTCCCTTGATTACTTCGGTACGAGAAAGCGGGATATCCAGTGCAAAATGGTAGCGCAGGTCGGAGATGGTTTTGCTGCGGTGCTCGGCAAGCTCCCAAGGAATGCCTTGATCGGTAGTTACTTCAGCACTGTTGCAGCTATTAAGCACAAAAATTCCAACAACGAGTGTTAATAGCGAGAGCTTATTAGAGCTAAGAGTAGGCTTCATATAACAGTTCACGTGTTACTAAATCTTGGGCAAATAGTAGCAGAGAATTCTACTTGAATGGCCTTCAGTTGCGGCTAGCGAAGGGGGAGATTGCGAGACCGAGGGATGGTGCTTAAGAGCCAGTGGCAAAGTCAGGGGCTCAGCTAATTGAAAGCTTGAGCTTAGACGAAAGCCATTAGGTCGAGGCGGCTTCTACTGCTCTTGTTCGCTTCAGCTTCGCGAGCCAGCGTAGGAAGCGACGAAGTGCTAGCGCGAGCCCTGTCCATACCATGAGTATTGCAGCGAATGAGGCGATGCCTGCAATTGTCTGTCCGGCTAGACCCAGTGCCTCACCTGTGTGCAGAAACCTTACCCAGCGTCTGGCTTGTGTACCCGCCGTCCGGTCGGTGAAAGGTTCCCACTGAATAACTTCACCACTGCTCACATCTAGAGTCAGTACATGCCGTTTCTGTGGTTGCCCGCCGTTACCTTCATCCAGCGTCAAGGTTATGGAATTTGCTTCTGGTGCAGGTATGGCGAGTGTGATCGTGCGCCACTCGGTGCTGTAGGTTTTTGCCGTGTTTATTAAGTCAGCATAGGGTGCGCGACTCACAGGTGCCGGTACGGGAGCTTCAACGCTAGCGGAGCTATTTCTTACTGGTGGTTCTTCACCGGCGAGTCGGTAGACCAAGTTGTTGGCCCAGGAGTAGTTGAAAACGGTGGCGGTAGAAATAATAACGATTAGCGGTATAGCGGCCCAGAAACCGAACACATGGTGCCAGTTGAAGTCGCGTGCATTGGCATTGCTATTTGATGCGTTGAACAATATGCGCGCGCGTAGCGTTGCTCGGGCATAAATCTTGGGAAGCCACAGATAGATGCCGCTGAGTACCAAAAAGAGAAACATCAGATTTGCGGCACCGGTAATTACGCGTGCCGAGCTACGGTTGTCGCCGGTCATGTTGAACCAGCGGTGCACGCTACGTACCGTGGAGAAGAAGGCGCTCAAGGAGTCAGAATGTGGATTGTAGGCCTCACCACTATAGGGATTGAGGTATTGAGTCTGGCTGCGGCCCTGCCTCAGAACGGCGGGGGCAGTTGGGTCTGAGCTCAGCATGAGGCTAGTGGGTTCGAATTCCTCAAGGTTTTGGCCGGCTGTTATCAGCTGATCGGCTGTCATCATCTGCTGGCCTGATTCGGGCGCCTCATAGTAACTCCGGTCTTCCCATACTTGGATTTGGCGCTCATAGGTGAGTACGACACCGGTTACCGACATCATCAAAACTACCAGACCAGCGCTGACGCCACAGGTTAGGTGAAGCCAAAAGATTGTTTTTCTAAACATGAAAGACCGTTAAAAATAATACAAATACGAATCATTCTCATTCTATATGAAGTCGAATCGCCTTGTCACCCTTTAGTTAGAGAAATAGTTAGTGGATCGAGATTTGCCAAACCATCGATAGAGAATTGATTGCGATCAATCAACACACAGAGCCACCTGTTGCCAAGTTCAAGCGGATCACGCAATTTTTGTATTGCGGTTTTCAATTTTAATATGAATGTCTGTACACCATTTTCAATGATTGTTTCAGCCCAAAGAGGGCCGTTCTCTAACGTGCTGGATTAATGCTATTATGAAGATGATGCTCTCGCACAAGAATTTTTACGCCTTGCCGGTCTCTGGTTAGAGTAGGTGGTACATGCACTTGACTTTAGAGTGGGTCAAAGCTATTAAATAGCGTCCTGAAAACTAACTGAAATACCCGCATACCAATCCAATGAATACGCGTTACATAATCACAGCATTAGTCCTCCTTATGCTCGCGCCAGTGAATGCGGGGGCATCAGCGTGGATGGTTGATTCTTCCTCTGTGGTTGAGGCTGGCGAGACAGTGACGGCTGAGATGCACATGACAGGCCATGAGCACGAAGCCAATATGGGCTCGTCTCAGAAGCAATCAATGATGGATGCCCATGATCATGGCTCCGAGGACTGCGATGATTACTGTATGAATTGCAGTAATCACTATTCCAGCACAGCAATAACCCCCTCTTTAAGTAGCACCTTTGAAACTGATCGAAAATTCGACAGAACTATCACTGGCACCACTCTAAATCGTGCCTATCTGCTGTTTCGACCCCCAATACCCGCCTAATGGATTGGCGGGCATTGTTTTTCAAACCCTCTAGATAGTGTAATTAAATCACCGTACTTGGCTGTCGCCGGTGCAATTTTGGTTTAGTTAACTGCTCCCGATCCTCACTGCCGTAATCGAATCGCTTATTGTATTGCGCAGCTGCGCGTAAATAAATTCAGCAGGAGCAGTTTATGAAGGGAAGACAACCTTCTCATAATTTATCTGGTTTAACTTCTTCAATGATGAAGTCGCGACGCCGTTTCGTCCAAGGTCTGGCCGGGGGCGGCATATTGAGTGCCGGGTTAGCAAGTAGTAGCTTTGTCTTTGGTAATCCAGCGACAAGTACGGTGCGTAGACCGGAGGAGCTCCGGGGCAGGGTATTCAACCTGTTCATTGATGAGACCATAGTCAACTTCACTGGCAGTGAGCATAGAGCGACTGCAATCAACGGTTCGATTCCGGGGCCGACATTGCGCTGGAAAGAAGGAGAAGAAGTCACTATCAATGTGACTAATCGGCTAAAGGAAAGAACCTCGCTTCACTGGCATGGCATGATCCTTCCTTTCAATATGGATGGAGTTCCTGGCATTAGTTTCCCAGGCATCGCGCCAGGTGAAACTTTTCAATACCGGTTTAAAGTGCAGCAGAGCGGCACCTACTGGTACCACTCCCATTCTGCGTTTCAGGAGATGACTGGCATGTACGGCGCGATCATCATTGAGCCTGCTTCAGTCGAGCATATTCAAGCTGATCAGGATCACGTGATAATGCTGTCTGAATGGACGGACGAAGATCCGTTCTACGTGTTTCAGAAATTGAAAACGATGGGGCACCTGTATAATTTTAATCAGCCTACTTTACCCGGTTTGATCCGTGATATCGCAGAACGGGGTCTGGGCGCCGCGGTGAGTAAGCGTGACATGTTCAATTCCATGCGAATGAAGCCGACTGATCTGGCTGACCTCTCTGCTGAAACGCTGACCTATTTAGTCAATGGTATTACTCCTGCAGGTAACGACACTAGTCTGTTTGAAAAAGGCCAGCGAGTGCGGTTGCGAATTATTAATGCGGCTGGAAATACTTTTTTTGATGTGCGCATTCCAGATCTGCCCATGACTGTAGTTCAAGTCGATGGCATGAATGTGGAGCCGGTTACGGTCGATGAGCTTCGACTTGGTGCGGGCGAAACCTATGACGTTGTTGTTACACCTACTGAAGATGCCTACACAATCTTTGCGGAAACGATGGATCGAACTGGCTTCGCTCGCGGGACTCTTGCAACGAGACCTGGTCTGACTGCTCCCGTACCAGAGCGGAGAACGGCACAGTGGCTTTCGATGGCGGATATGATGGGCAATATGTCCGGTGGTGACCATGATATGGCGGGGATGAATCATGGCAGCGACGACAATGGCGATATGCAAATGAGCATGGGGAACTCGGTTAGAAGCAGGCATGCCACTTCAGAGTTTGGTCCCAGCACTGATATGCGCGTGGATTTTCCGCGCACCAATCTAGACGATCCGGGGGTGGGTCTTCGTGGTGCTAGCCACCGTGTGCTTGCTCTTGCTGACTTGAGGTCGCTACACGGTCCGTTTGATGATCGCGAACCTGACCGGGAAATCGAGCTGCATTTGACCGGTAATATGGAGCGCTATAGCTGGTCAATAGATGGCTTGGAGTACGGTAATTCTACGCCCATTCATTTCCGCCACGGTGAACGTTTGCGAGTTCATCTTCACAACGACACGATGATGACTCATCCCATGCATTTGCACGGAATGTGGAGTGATATTGAGGATGAAAATGGAAATTTCCTTGTCCGTCGACACACCGTGCCTGTGCAGCCTGCACAGCGGGTTAGTTTCAGCGTGACTGCAGACGCGCTGGGACGTTGGGTTTGGCACTGTCATTTGTTATTTCACATGGACGCAGGGATGTTTCGCGAAGTGGTGGTTGTATGAACAAGAGCATAATCACACTGAGTAGTGTTGCTGCGCTAGCATTCAGCCTGAACGCAGAAGTAGTAGCTCAGGATGGCGACCACCTAATGCATCAAGCCACAGACATGACTCATGACCCTGTGCAGGTCACGATGGATCACGATGCGATGAACCATGAAGAGATGAATCATGAAGAAATGAACCATGAGGAAATGAATCATGATGCAATGGACCATTCTGATATGGCAGAGATGGACACTGCTTTGCTGCGTGATCCACATGCCTATTCTGGCGGGTTTGAGCGCGGGTCGGGACCGTATGCCTTGCCATCGCAGCGTCGAGTTGTTTTGGCAGATGAGGCTACCTTCGTTGGCGTATGGATGGACCGGTTTGAATTTGTCGATCATCAGGACAAAGAGGGTGTGAGTTGGAGGGTTTTGCTTGGATTGGTAATAGCTACCGCCGCATCTTACTGCAAGCCCAGATCGAGATGGTTGAAGGTGAGGTGGAGGAAGGTGAGATAGACCTTTTGTATTCACGTGCAGTTTCGCCATTTTGGGATATCCGCGCAGGCTTACATCGTTCTTTTGGGGAAAGTGCGGACAGAGACTGGGCGGCGATTGGATTTAAAGGTCTTTCGCCCTATTGGTTCGAGATAGATGCAGCTCTGCATATAGGTAAAAGCGGAAGCGCTGCCTTGGACTTCGAGGCCGAATACGAACTCCTGCTTACCCAGCGCCTAGTGCTACAGCCACGCATCGACATAAAAGCTTTTAGTGAAACGGATGTCGAGTTAGGTCGTGGATCAGGTCTTTCGACGGTGAAGATCGGAGCGCGCCTGCGTTACGAAATTGACAGGCAGTTCGCTCCTTATTTGGGAGTTGAGCGCGTCAAAAGATTTGGTGAGACAGCAGATCTTCTGCCATTGGGTTTAAGCCAAACGGAAACCCATTGGGTGATTGGCCTCCGATTCTGGTACTAGCTGAAGTGTTACTAAAAATGGTTCGGCGCCGCAGCTTAGCGGCGTTGCTTTTTTGACCAACAAGACAAATACGGGCTCAGCAATCATTGACATTGTAGTTGGGCTAAGCTTTATAGTCACAATATTGCGTTGCTCACTAATGAATTGGGAGGGGCTGTGAATACAAAAATCGATACTGAGGAATCTCAATCTCCGGAACTAATCGATCCTGTCTGCGGTATGACGGTAACAGCGAATTCATCGCATCACCATACTCATGAAAACCAGCAATTCTTTTTTTGCAGTGCTGGCTGTCAGAACAAGTTTGCCTCAAACGCGGCTAAATACCTTGTCGAAGGCAGTGACAGGAATGATAACGAGGTGG
>JAESUV010000167.1 GCA_016762975.1 Gammaproteobacteria bacterium
TATTCAAGCACCAAAGGTTTTTCGAATATCGATTCGTCAATATACGTATGAGTGATATGCAGCATGTCACCCTCTACCTCTAGTACTTCAATAGCAACGGTGCCGGGCRCCTGAGGTATGCCTCGCGATGTTCGAATATATCCATAGGCATGATTTCTGGATTCAATAGTAAGACGCCCGCCTTCGTAGCTCGCAAACGACGAGCCCATCTCCGCAAAGAAMGTGCCGCTCAGATTCTGTGTACTAGGCTGGTCCGTCAGTACTGACTCGTCTCCCAGTGGGATCTCGCGCCTGAGATCGAAGAGTTCATAGCTAATTAATAAGCTTACCTCCGTTTGTTCTATCTTTATAGGTGCGCCTGGATTCGCCCAAATTCTAGATGAACTAGCCGGTGTGCAGTAAAGACTAGGATCATCAACTAACAGATCGTAGTCACTCTGTARGCGCTTGCCCTCTTCGGTCAGCAAGATTTCACTCTCTGTGCCGGGCCCGTTAAGCATCCATGTGCCACTTACATCCGTCTGCGCTATTGCCGCAGCAACCACGCCAAGCGAGGCAATACTAATTAGTGTCTTTAGGAACATCTCGCCTTCCTCTCTAAGTTTATCTGCACCCGCAACTTCGAATATTCAGATTGCGCTACTAACTAACTACGATTCTACTTCTGAGAATCAACTCACTACTAGGTCCGAGTATTTTCGAGTAAGTTTTACCAATACTGACACAAACAYCTAGCGACTTAAGCACCATGCATTCATATCAAGGTAGTCAGTATACCAGTCATGACTGGCAGTCTTTTCTCAAAACACATGGATTGGAAGAAAGTATCAGTCGGCGAGGGAACTGTCATGACAATGCGCTGGCCGAGAGCTTTTTTCAATGACTCCAGCGAGAGCGAATTCGCCGGCAAACCTACGCTACCAGAGTGCAGTGCCGTTTAGTTTACAAAAGAAGAGCAGAGACATAAGTCGAATGCCATTTAACTAGTCAACTTCAACCTTCAACCTACCGTGTAAATTTTGTTTCAAGAATGAAAGAGGAGTTGGTTCGTTCTACCCCTTCCAGATTACCGATTTTATCTAGTATGGCACTTAACTCCTCTGTTGTTTCAGTAAGTAAAACAGCGATTAAGTCAAAGTCTCCACTGATTGCATGCAGGGATTTAATCTGCGGTATAGCATGTAGTTCGCGGTTGGTTCTTGCTGTCAACTTCTGGTGAACCATAATCAGGACATGGGCGGAGACTAGTTTGTTTTCATACTCTTCTCCGTATTCAACGGTATAGCCTTTAATAATGCCTTGTTGCTCTAGCTTTTTTATTCGACTTTGTAGCGTCGACCTCGAAACCCCCAAAGCTCTAGCGAGTTCGGAAGTTGAACGTCGCGCATTTTCACGTAGCAAGCTGAGAAGTTTGATATCCGTAGAATTCATCAATTTGTCCATAGGTTTCATCATTAATATGCACTCTAATGCAATATTGCGCAATATGCCTATACAATATGACGATAAAAGCAGGCAATCTGGAGCTAACTCAATCAGGACTATAAAGATGATGAACCAGACAAAAATAGCACTTATCGGCGCAGGTAAAATAGGTTCAATGATTGTTGAATTATTACTGTCCACTGAGGACTATGCGGTTACTGTTTTTGATTCAGAYGAAGCACAATTCGATCGACTTCCCARCTTGCCACGTTTAACCACCTTCTGTATCGATGTCAGTGAYGAAGAGGCTTTGGCGAGCGCATTRGAAGGACATTTTGCTGTACTTAGCGCTACYCCATTTTTCYTGACCCGTCATGTTGCCAAGGCGGCGGTAATGGCGGGCGTTCATTACCTCGACCTGACAGAAGATGTACAAAGTACAGAATATGTTAAATCTCTCGCCGCAGAATCAAAGGCGGCGATGATTCCACAGTGTGGCTTAGCGCCTGGCTTTATTTCTATTGTTGCCAATGATGTTGGAAAAAGGTTTGACGAACTGGACACTATTAGAATGTGTGTGGGGGCATTACCTCAATACCCATCCAACTCACTAAATTACAACCTCACATGGAGTACAGATGGCGTCATCAATGAATATTGTGAACCCTGCATTGCGGTAAAAAATGGCGAACATACTATAGTGCCCCCACTTGAGCACCTTGAACACTTTTCCCTGGATGGCATTAGTTACGAAAGCTTTAATACTTCGGGTGGTCTGGGAACTCTGGCAGAATCACTTGAAGGTAAAGTAAAAAACCTTTCCTATCAAACTATTCGATATCCTGGGCATAGAGATATCATGAAAACCCTGCTTCAAGATTTACAACTACGAGATCATCGTGATTTGCTCAAACGAGTTTTTGAAAATGCCCTACCTGCAACATTGCAAGATGTTGTGTTGATATTTGTGACTGTTAGCGGCATGAAAGATGGTCAACTTTTTCAAGAAACTTATGCAAATAAAATTTATAGTCAGGAAATAAATGGGCGATTTCATAGTGCTATCCAGATTACAACGGCAGCGAGCATTTGCGCTGTACTGGATCTTTTGCACTCAGGAGAACTGCCATCTCAGGGATTCGTTTGCCAGGAAGAAATAACCCTAGATCAATTTTTGACTAATCGTTTTGGTAGGTATTATCAAGCGGAGAAGTCTATAGGTATAGCCGCGTAGTTAAAATAAATATCCTGCCAACCAAAGCATCAAACAGAATATAAAGTTCCATTAAGGATAGTTCAATGAGTCAGAATGCGATTGAAATTTTAGGATCCCTGGGCATTTCAAAAAACTTGAAAATCGGGGACATGGCAGTAAGCAGCCCCATTGACGGGCTAGAAATGGCACGCGTGCAATCTCATTCCAATGACGAAATTGACGCCATGATTGCTAATGCACAGAAAGCGTTCCTGGAATGGAGAAAAGTCCCAGCACCTCAAAGGGGGCAACTAGTGCGCATACTAGGTGAGAAGCTTCGAACGCACAAAACTGCATTAGGTCGATTGGTGACAATGGAATGTGGAAAGATCTATCAGGAAGGCCTAGGAGAAGTGCAGGAAATGATCGACATCTGCGATTTTGCAGTTGGTCTATCCCGACAACTCTATGGTTTGACAATAGCCTCTGAGAGACCTGGGCATAAGATGGTTGAGAACTGGCACCCTATTGGGCCTGTTGGCATCATTTCTGCCTTCAATTTTCCTGTTGCTGTATGGGCCTGGAATACAGCTCTGGCACTCGTATGTGGAGACAGTGTTATCTGGAAACCTTCTGAAAAAACACCGCTTACTGCTCTAGCTTGTCAGGCTATATTACAAGAAGCTCTTGACGAATTTGCGCAAGTGCCAGAAAACCTATCACAAGTTCTTCTAGGCGATGCCATTGCCGGCCAGAAAATGGTTGAAGATAAGCGCATGGCAGTGATCTCGGCCACTGGCAGTTGCGCCATGGGGCGAAAAGTTGCACCTATTGTCGCTGCCAGATTTGGACGCAGCATTCTGGAACTTGGCGGCAATAACGCCATCATTGTTTGCCCTTCAGCCGACCTGCAGATGGCCTTGCACGGAATCGTATTTGGCGCTGTGGGTACTGCCGGTCAGCGCTGCACATCYACCAGAAGATTGTTYTTGCATGAAGACATCTACGACACTGTTGTRGCCAGTATTAATGAGGCTTACKSYAATGTCAGTATCGGCGAYCCACTTATTGAYGACACYCTGGTTGGCCCTCTCATAGACGMAATGGCTTTCTYCAACATGGAAAAAGCACTGGCACTAGCCCTGAAACARGGTGCATCYGTAACTGGCGGMAATCGYATAGAGTTGGAYAAATATGCTRATGCCTATTATGTTAGRCCAGCCGTTGTTGAGATGCCTTCGAATATTGAGAACGTTARAGAAGAAACGTTCGCRCCTATTCTTTAYATTTTTAAATATAAAAATATTGAAWCTGCCATTTTCGCAAATAATGATGTGCCTCAAGGATTRTCATCRGCAATATTTACTAACAATGTGCGTGAAGCYGAATTATTTACCAGTGCGTTGGGCAGTGAYTGCGGCATAGCCAATGTGAATATTGGAACTAGCGGGGCGGAAATTGGCGGAGCCTTTGGTGGAGAGAAAGAAACCGGCGGCGGTAGAGAATCAGGCTCTGACGCATGGAGGGGCTATATGCGCAGAAGCACTTCAACGCTCAATTACTCTAGTGAGTTGCCATTGGCTCAGGGGATTAAGTTTGATCTTGGGGCTTAATAAGACCGCTTCCTGAGCAAGCACTTTTCGTGCATCATGAACCAAATCGATACCGCAACTTTACGGCAATTGTACCGATAATTTTCTCGTTCCAGGATCGCCCCAAAAAATCAGAAAAAGCATCAAAGCATTGCTCGGCAAGCTACCACCTCTGGTGTACACCACAAGTAAATCAGACAGCAGCGCAATTTTAGCTCCAGATTTTGAACGATTAAGTTGTGAGTGACCTCATCTATTTAGTCCTTAAATCGAATTTCTTAGAACTTATTTCACTTCCATTGATATGCTACTGATCTCTTTCAAAGCCCTAGTATAAACATCCACCATAGTCGCCACATTGTGAGTTGCGTTAGGTTTTTCAAACAGCTTAGTGCGAGTGCGTTTGACACAGTCATTTCGAACACGGCAGAACGACATGAAGAGTGCACGTGTCGAATATACCGGAATCGTAGTGTCGTTGCCCCCCGACAGAAAATATACAGGAGACGCCACCGTTTCTGCGATACTTCCATAGAGAGAACGCAATGCTGCGAGGCCTCCTATAGCGTCCCCTTGCTTGCCGCAGCGACCACCATTAATGCTCACCATAGCTTTAATGGTGCCGTCGAGTAGGGGCAAGGCATTAATGGAAGCGAATCCTCCGGCAGAGGAGCCGGCCAACACAATATTGTTAGAATCAACGAAACTCAGTCTTCTCAGGTAATCATGAGCTTGCTGGACATTAATGGCGGCTGCCGAGCCAGCCACACGAAAATCTTGCAACTTGGGTCTATTACAGGGAACTGCTTCATTGTCTGCCCCGGGTACTCCAAAGTAGCCTTGCCTGACTACCACCGCTAGCGCATACCCACTTTCTACCGTGGCATTGATCAATGCGGTCTGCGGATAATAGGCGTAGTTGCTGGGCATGCTGAAAGGTCGGCCGTGCTGAAACATCACAAGAGGAAAAGGCCCTTCACCTCCCGGCAGATAAATCATTATCGGTTTGGCAGTTCCATAGCGTGAAATCACCAACTTGGCAGCAATGCTTGGGCTTGCATCGTGTATACCAATGGGATAGTAAGCGTTCAGACCATCTGCGGCCGGCAATTGAATATCGAGTCCGGGTTCACAACCGAACAACAAAAGGCTAATTAAAACTATTAGCCAGATCTTTTCCCTAAAATGCTTGGTCGGGAAAATAATCATTGATGCCTATATCCTTATAGGCCCCTTTGATATTAAGACCCAGCTTGCCGCCGAAGATAGCATGCCGGTGATTGAACGACTAAAGCGCTAGGATACAACGTCTTGCAATACTTCAAGAGCCTATGAGGTCCGTCAAATTATTCAAGGCATTTACACTGGAAATAATCGCAGCTTCTTGCCAACCTTGCAGGTAAGTGAGGTCCTCGCCAGCAAACAGAAACGTCCCCTCCGGGATCTGCAGCACAGCGGATGAAGTGGACGTGCTCCAGCCTCCAAGGGTGAAGGGCACCTTGCCCCACGCGACTGAGATGCCGGAGTGAAAATTCTGTCTGTATTGAGGATGTACTTTTTCACCGGCGGACAATGCGAATTCAATACGCTCGTTAATATTGAGATTTTGGAAATTGCCGGCATGGGTTCCGCCAAAAAGATATGAGCCAACAATTATTCCCTGCGCTTGTGCGAACCCGCCAGAGGGATACCAAATCTACAATATCTCAGGGTCAGTCCAGAATATCCCCCCATAAATGTCATCGTCAGTTTCCAAATACAAGAAGATTGGAAGTCTATTTTGCTTGGGTTGGCATATTGCATCTGTGATATTTCAATATTGACGGCGTTGCTAAAGTCGTTAGGAATGTTACGTAATACACCTGGGGGAAATCGAACAAACCAATCTGCGGCGGTCCACGTCCATGTGGTAGTTGGGCGCTATTGCTCGATACAGTCTTCGCTTTAAGGTGCTGTAGAATCTTCTCAATAACCACCGGATCTTCCACACAAGACGAGCAATATATAGATAATGTGTCAGTATTTTTTACATAGAAGAGTTTGCGGGAAAACAATACATTGATTTGTATAAATAAATTATCTGGCTTAAAACTTGCATCGATATAGAACATATCTTATGTTGATGCTGTAAGGAGTTTATCCAATGTATTCAAAAATCATTAAAACGACGATGACTAGCTGTGTTGCAGTTGCTGGGCTTGCTTTAGCTAGCCAAAGTGCAATGGCGGCCCCCTTCACCTATTCTGATTTTTCAGACACTTCGGAGCTTCAACTCAATGGTTCCGCGGCGGCTCCGCTTGGTCCGAATAATGCGCTACGGCTGACAAATAGCACATCACAAAGTGGTAGTGCTTTTCGAACTAATGCAATTGCTTTGAATAGTAATGTTTCATTCAGCACCGCATTTCAGTTCAGGATTAGTGATCCTGTCGGGTCTTCAGATAGTGATGGACAAGGCGCTGACGGCCTGGTTTTTGTGGTTCAAACAGTTGCCAATAATGTCGGCGGAAGTGGTGGTGGAATTGGTTATCAGGGGATTTCGAATAGTGTAGGTATTGAATTTGATACTTGGAATAACGGTGCTTGGGACGACTATAATGGTAATCACGTAGGCATCAATACAAACGGAAATATTAACTCCGTCGTGCAGGCGAACATTGGTACTAGTAACCCGGGTCGCTTGAATAACGGCGCTGTCTGGAATGCCTGGGTTGATTATGATGGCCTAAATAATTTACTTGAAGTGAGGCTATCAGACGGCATTCTTCGTCCAGTCGCATCATTGTTGTCTTACACCGTTGACCTTACTGCAATATTGGGCAGCACAAATGCATTTGTTGGTTTTACCTCCGGCACGGGGTCGGCAGGTGGGGATCATGATATTCTGAATTGGACATTCTCTGATAGCTTTCAACCTATAGGCGTACCAGAACCAGCGACAATGGCCTTACTTAGTCTTGGATTAGTTGGCTTAGGGTTGCGTCGTAGGAAAAAAACCTGATTCCAAAGCTTTAGGAAATATAAAAGGGATCGCTACGGTTAAAAATCCGTTGCGACCCCTTCGTTTTATTGTGTTTTATACATTATGGCGCAGGAATCGCATGCCCGATCATTGTGCTGCCTTCAAATACCGCCGTATCCATTACATTGCGATCATCTCCAAACACAAAATCCAGAACCTGATTTTCATTGGCGTCGCGATACAACATTACGATGAACATTTTTCCCGTTGCCAGCCCCTTATGCACCTTGATGCTGACGTTGGTGTTTGTGCCGTCTTTCAAATAGGTGGATGCTACGTATTTATCACCATTGGACGCGCCCTCTTCGAAGGGATGGAGCACCAGCCAGCCGTTGCCGTCAATCTTCGGTCAACAAGATTTCACTCTCTGTACCGGGTCCGTTGAGCACCCATGTGGCACTTACATCCGTCTGCGCTATTGCCGCACCAACCACTCTTTGCAGAAATCGCTCCCATATCATACCCTCGCCCCGAATCAGTGTGCGCCTATCTCCATCCATGTAAGCTGCCCATTATTCATCCGCACCCGCCGGCAATGAGCCTGCATGCTGCGTACTATATATGGGTGTGCGGCAGCTCTATTCGATTTCCTTGTGCAAATACAACACCTCTATTGGTTATACTGATTACAAGGGTATTTTTGAGGTAAAAGCTAGTAGACTCTTTTACTCTCTGCTCACTGATTCAGGAAAAATCCAATGTTAAAGCACGCCTTGTTAGTCCTGTCACTATCCTTCGGCCTAATCCCAGCTGCCTATGCTAGCGACGTCTATCGAGACTGCATAAATTTAGTTACTGACTACGCCTACCACCGCGATAGATTCGATGCGACTGAATTCGCGAATCTCTTTACGGAAGACGCATCATTGAGCGTTGGTAGCCAGACATGGGAAGGTCGCGACAATATTCGCGCGCGAATAGAAGGCTTGGATAAGAGCGGGTCTATTCGACACCTGATGAGTACGATTCGCATTGAGCCTATCGATGAACTGCATGCCTCCGGCGTAAGTTATGCAACTATCTATACGTCAGCTGCAGGATCAAACTCAATAGAAGGTTTCGCGATCATTGGCGAATATCATGACAACTTCGTGCTAACAGATGATGGCTGGAAAATAAGCAAACGCGAGCTGAAGTCTGTTTTTTCTTATGAAGACAAGTAGCTTGCTTCAGATTTTACAGTTAGGAGATAACACGGAATGGCTCACTACTTTTCCGTCCCTTTAATCTTAGGCTTTTGCTTAGCAAGTGCCCAAGGCGCAGAAGATGAGTTCGCGCTCCTCAAGATCGACGGCAACCTCATTGGGCCTATAGAATCTATTGACCACAGAATGGACGATGCGCACCAAGCCACTCGACTCATTAGCGCGTATCACCAATTGCTCAGCGCAGCAGTGCAGGCGGAGGTCGCATTACTTCACGAACAAATACTGAAATTTATACCTGGATTCGAAGTGGCCTATACAGCCGCCGATAGCGCGGAATTTTCCCATCTCATGAGCGAGATAGATCTACGCTTAGCCGCTATTCAAGACGTCCATGCACAGGAATACAAACAAGGCGTAGTAGGTTTGTTAACAGAAGCCTACCTACTGATACTGCCTACTTTCGGCGACGAACGTCGACTGGAAAGATAGGAAGTTCATTCAAGCACGCAAGCTTCGGTGGTACCGAAATCCCTCAACAGAGTGACTTTAGGGTCCACCTGAAGCAAGGCATCTGCTGCCAGAGGGAATATCTCACCAGTTGACGATACTGTATGCTCACTTAACCGGCCGTCCTGAGTTACCAGAATGGGAATATTGAACTCTACTCCTGGATTGTTGGGCCAGCTAAAACTCACCCCCTCGTTGTTTCGCTCTTGCAACAGRTACGGAAGCTCAGCTTGCCCTAAATACATATCGAAGAACCAAGATAAATCTTTCCCGTATTCTTCGCTGGCTATCCGCACAAAGTCATCGCTGCTACGACGCGTAGGCTGTATCGGATAGGAGAGTGTCCATGGATCCGTCGTGTCATAGATGAGTCGGCGCACCGAGCGCCAGAAAGCCTCTTCACCGATCAGGCCTCGTAGCGTATGCAGCGTCCAACTGCCTTTGTAGTAAGCATCGTTTGAATCGAAATAGTCCATAGATACCGTCTCGCCTGGGACGACCGGCTTGCAATTTACCATGCCATTGTAGAAATCCCACATATAGCTCCAATAGCCAGCATCTCCTATAACTTGCTGCGCGTAGACTGGCTGCATGTAATTAGCGAAGCCCTCGTGCAGCCAGAAATCTTCGCTCCCTGCCTGTGTCATTAAATTGCCGAACCACTCGTGAGAGAACTCGTGCTGCATTAGCCAATCGAAGCCATACGAGTCTAACTCATAGCCGTTTCCATAGCCGTTCATGGTCTGGTGTTCCATGCCTAGATAAGGGATCTCCACTATTCCTATCTTCTCTTCCCCCCAAGGATAAGGACCAAGTGTTCTTTCGAAAAATTCGAGCTGTGCAATAAAATCATCCTCGACCAACTTTTTAATCTTATCCATATCATTTGTGACATGGTAATAGATC
>JAESUV010000168.1 GCA_016762975.1 Gammaproteobacteria bacterium
TGTTGTTCGCCTGGCAGTGTGCGAGATGGACCATAGTCGCCTCAGGCGACGTAAAATCGATAAGCACGTCGAAGTCCGACTCACCTAGGGCGAGTTCGGCAACCGTTTCCACGCCGATCGCAGCCCCAATTGCGAGTAGCCCGATATCCACACCCAACGCCGGGTCATCTGCAAGCACTGTGGCCACTGATACGCGCATTGTGTTGCTGTTCTGGCTCACTGCCTCTACCAGAGTCCGACCCATACGGCCTGCAGCACCAACGATAGCAACTTTTAACATAGGTAAATCCAGAAAATTTTAGTGGCATGCAGTATACAGCGGCTCCGGCACAAGCTAAACCTCGATAGCGCATGAACCACTTGCCTCTTGCCGATTCGAGCCCCGCTACCAATGGAGTAAAACACTTGAGGAAGAGTGCCAACTTAGGCACACTCTCTGCGCGATGTATCACGTGCCGATGAAAGCGCGCACACTAGCCGAAATGACCACTTTAGTGACCACTAACCTTGCATGGGCCTCAATGAATTGGGGCTATTCAAGCCAAAACGAAAAATTACTAAGTTCTGCGAAAAATAATGAGCGAAATACCGGTCTTAAAAGGAAATACGAAGAAACAGCGCTATGAGTCTCTGGTAGCCGCGTTGTATCAAGACGTGTTTCGCTATGCTTTCTGGATTTGCAAAAGCAAGCCGATGGCAGAAGATCTCGTGCAGGAAACTTTTTTACGCGCTTGGCGGTCTCTTGAGAGCCTGCAAAACGATAAAGCTGCCAAAGCTTGGCTGTTTACCATCCTCAGGAGAGAAAACGCTAGACAGTACGAGCGCTATCGTCCAGAGCTAGTTGACATTGACGGTCAAAGCATCGCAGAAAGCGCTAGCAATGAACCCGATAGCAAGATGGATAGGGAGCTGCTACACAATGCGATAAATCGGCTGGAAAGCGAATATCGCGAGCCTTTGCTGTTGCAAGTCATTGGTGGCTTTAGCGGCAAAGAGATAGCCGAAATACTAAAGCTCAACAACAACACGGTTATGACCAGATTATTTAGAGCACGCGGCAAGCTCAAAGCAGAATTCGGCCTGAACACTGAATTACACGAAGACTAAGACAAATGAAGAGAGCCAAGCGAAATATGCACTTGGGTCGAATCTTGATAACTATAGAAACTAACCTAATACCAGAAGATTGATGCCTACGAGGCCTTGAAAAATGGATGAATTAGAATTTCAAAAACGTGTATCTGCGAACCCAAGAGATCTCGATGACGAGGTCCTAGCGGCCGTGCGTGCCAATCCCGATTTTCAAAAAATCGTGGATAAAGCGCTAGCGTTCGAAGACTCTCTAGTCTCGCTGATCGAGGCTCCCGAGGCACCTGAAGGCCTGTTGGCGCAATTACTGTCGATCCCAGGGAACGACGAATTGGAGTCCGAGAAAGTCCCGCAAGCTCATTCCAACGTAAGCCCCATTCGAGCAAAGAAACAAAGCTACTTTCAATATTATTCCGTGGCAGCGAGCCTAATTTTGGCCGTTGGAATCGTATTCTCACTAAACTTCAATGGCGGACCTTCGTCTGCTGACATCGTATTCGGTAATGAGCTCCTCGCCCATCTACACCATGACATCGAAGAGATCGACGACATCACCAACGGAGAGACCTACGAGATATTGGACTTAGATGAGATCAACTTCTCTATGGCGAACGCGGGAACACGACTGGTAAGCTACGATGGAACACAAGGATTCGATGTGAGATCTGCCAAGCCCTGCGAGATTCTTCCTGCCTATCAGAGCGCTCACTTAGTGCTTAAAGGCAGTTATGGTGCTGTCAGCGTAATCGTAATTAACAACAGTCCTGTAGATGTCAAATTCAGCATTCGAGACGAGCGCTTCAATGGCATCGTCGTACCCATGGAGCAAGGCAATATGATCCTCGTGGGCGAGAAGAACGAAGACCTAAATCAGTACGCCTCCATGTTCTCGGAAAATGTTGAATGGGTAATCTAAACAAGCTATGAAATTACACGGAGGCTTAGAACTGCTCCGCCCTCATTGCCATTAGGGATTCGGCTCCACTGGCGATTTCAACCAACAATGATTCTGTACGCGGCAGCAATCTCTGCATAAAGAACTGCCCAGTTTTCACTAGGGCATCCGCATACTCCACATCAGCTGACCCTGTACTTTGATCTGCTAAAGCTGCCGATAATATTCTCTGCCACATGAAGCAATAGAGCACCAAGCCCATTAGCTCCATATAGCTATACGAGGCTGCTCCAACCTCGTTGGGATCGTCGCTGCTTCTCGCCAACACCAATGATGTCGCCTCTTCTAAACGCCCACGGCACTTTTTGAAAGCTACTAGATAGGGCTGCATCGCTTCGACATCTTTCTGGCTGACGACGAACGCATCCATCTCGCCAGATAAAATTTCAAGCAGCTCGCCTTTACTACGCACGGTCTTACGCCCCATAAGGTCGAGCGCCTGCACTCCATTTGCACCCTCGTATATTTGTGCGATCCTTGCATCACGAACATTCTGCTCGAGTCCCCATTCTGCTACGTAACCATGTCCACCCAGCACTTGCTGACCCAGCACGCAGGCTTCAAAGCCGCGGTCTGTGCAATAAGCCTTTTGCACAGGAATGAGCAGAGCCACGAGCTGCCCAGCTTTCTTTCGAGCAGCTTCATCTGTATGAAAACGCGATATATCCAACTGACTCGCTGCGTACAAAGACAGGGCTCGCCCCGCTAGTATATTAGCCCGCATCGTCAACAGCATTCTGCGCACATCAGGATGCACAATGATTGGGTCTGCATTCGCCTCCGGCTGCAAGGCTCCAGTCGCCGCTCTCCCCTGCACCCTATCCTTCGCGTACTCCGATGCTAYTTGGTAGGAACTATCGGCTAAGCCGTTYCCCTGAAGTCCCATSGATAATCGCTCGTAGTTCATCATGGTGAACATATGAGAGAGCCCCTGRTTTTCTTCACCGACCAAATAGCCCACYGCCGAATCAAAATTCATCACGCAGGTTGCCGATGCYTTAATGCCCATCTTGTGCTCGATAGAGCCACAGCTAACAGCATTGCGCTCGCCAGTTAAWMCACYCGACTCATYTACCAAGAACTTCGGCACCAGAAACAGAGAGATACCTCTAGGCCCTRGGGGWGCATCKGGYAATTTGGCTAGAACCAARTGAATGATGTTCTCGGTRAGGTCATGCTCACCCGCTGTAATAAATATCTTGGTGCCACTMAGGAGGTARCTGCCATCGGCTTGYGGTTCGGCCTTGGACTTAATCATTCCAAGATCAGTTCCCGCGTGAGACTCGGTTAGGCACATCGTGCCGGACCAWTTRCCMGAGTACATYTGYGSCAGRTAGCGCTGTTTCAATTCATCGCTGCCRTGCTGACTCAGGGTTAGCGYCGCGCCTGTATTGAGAATCGTATAGAGCGCAAAAGAGGAATTGGCGGCAAATGACATTTCTTCAATTACAGCAGACAGCATCTTAGGCATGCCTTGACCACCGTAATTCACATCGCCGGTTAGGCCTGACCAGCCTCCCTCGGCATAGGCCTTATAGGCTTCCTTAAAACCCTTTGGGGTGGTGACTGCGCCGTTGTCGAAATGGCAGGCTTCCGCGTCACCACTCTGATTGATGGGAGAAAGTAGCCCTTCTGCTATCTTTCCTGCCTCTTCGACGATAGCGGCGATTAGGTCATCTGTGACCTCTGCCGTGTCCGGCATGCTGGCAAATAACTGTTCCACATCGAAAACATTATTTAAGAGAAACCGGATGTCTCTTAACGGAGCTTTATAAGTAGCCATTTCTTTGTTCCCCAACAACAATTTACACTCGATGAGTGATTATAGGGGATGCTAGCAATAACAGGTACTCTGCTGTTAGGTACAAATTCAGGGTAACGCGCAGCATCTTCTATACTTTGACTAATAGCCCATGGGTGATGAGAGGGTTCTTTCTTAATTTAAGCTGATTAGACTTTTCATCTCTAGCCAAAATGCCTTAGCTAAGTACAAGGTTGACTAGAGGGTTCTTTCTTAATTCTGGCTGATTAGGTTTTTCATCTTTTCTTAAAACGCCTTAGCTAGGTACAAGGTTGACTAGAAAGTTCTGATGAGAGGGTTCTTTCTTAATTTAGGCTGATTAGATTTTTCATTTTTTCTTAAAACGCCTTAGCTAGATGCACAGCTGCCTAGAGGGTTCTTTTCTTAATTCTGGCTGTGTAGGATTCTTCGTTTCTTGCCAATACCCCTGAGCTAGGCTCAAAGTTGGCTAGAAGGTTCTTTCTTAATTCTGGCTGAGTCGAATTCTTTATCTCTTGTCAAAACGCCTAAGCTAAGTACAACGTTCCCTAGAGAGTTCTCTAAATGTTTTATGAGCTAATGCAGTCGATCCGCTGCGCCCTTCCAAGAACCTGTATCGTTTGCGGACAAACGGCAGATGCAGACTACAGTATCTGCAATGACTGTGGATGCGAGCTACCAAAATTCGGCGATTGCTGCCTACGCTGTGGCATCGAACTAAACGGCGGACTGGCTAAGGAATCCTGCTGTTCTAGCTGCCAACTTTGTCCACCCATCTTCAATTCCTGCATCGCCGTATTTCCCTATGTTTCACCAATTGATAAATTGGTTGCCGATTTCAAGTTTTCAGCTCGCTTTGATATTGGCTATTCCCTCTCGAGGGTCTTGGCGAGTGCATTTAATGCTTACTACACTGGGATGGCCAAGCCTGAACTACTGCTGCCCGTTCCTCTGTACAAGAGCCGGCTAGACTCGCGAGGGTTTAACCAGGCGAGTGAAATATGCAATGTCCTCACCGAGTACTGCGGAGTCCCAACCGCCCACAGTGCACTCAGAAAAATTCGAAATACCGAGCCCCAGACTTCTATGACTTCGGCCGCAGCCAGAAAAGCAAACTTGCGCAGGGCATTTACTGTGAGCAGATGGGATGGCCTTTCAGGCGTGACACACATCGCACTAATCGATGATGTCGTGACGACCATGGCCACAACCCAGGCCATATCGAACATGCTGCGAGAGCAGCAAGACTGCCGGATTGACGTATGGTGCCTCGCGAGAACTCTCTAGGTAACCTTGTAGCTAGTTAAGGCGTTTTGAAAAGAGATGAAAAATTTAATCAGCCTAAATTAAGAAAGAACTCTCTAGGTAAATTCGTACCTAGCTAAGGCGTTTTGAGAAAAGATGAAGAAGTCTAATCAGCCTAAATTAAGAACAGAACTCTCTAGATAACCTTGTACGCAGCTAAGGCGTTTTGAGAAAAGGTGAAAAATTTAAACAGCCAAAATTAAGAAAGAACTCTCTAGGTAAATTCGTACCTAGCTAAGGCATTTTGACAAGAGATGAAGAATTCGACTCAGCCTAAATTAAGAAAAAACCCTCTAGATAACCTTGTAGCTAGTTAAGGCGTTTTGAGAAAAGGTGAAAAATTTAAACAGCCAAAATTAAGAAAGAACCCTCTCATCAGAACTTTCTAGTCAACCTTGTACTTAGCTAAGGCGTTTTGAGAAAAAATGAAAAAGTCTACACAGCCAAAATCAAGAAAAAAACCAACTGCCAGGCCAAATTGTGACTAAGAGCACACTCACACAATCACCACTGACTATAATTAGACCTATACGGTATGACTCTCCTCAGTGGCCAGAATCGGCACTGAACATTCCGAGTTTTATTATTTAGAGCCAATTTGACCCCGAAATTTTCGGGGTTTTTTTTGAGAACTCTCTCATCAGAACTTTCTAGTCAACCTTGTACCAGAACTCTCTAGATAACCTTGTAGCTAGCGAAGGCGTTTTGAAAAGAGACGAAAAATCTAATCAGCCAGAATTAAGAAAGAACTCTCTCCTCAACCTTGAACCCAGCTAAGGGATATTGTCAAAACATGAAGAATTAGTTGCAGCCAGAACCAAGAAAAGAACCCTCTCATCCATATTGTACCTAGCTAAGGCGTTTTGAGAAAAGATGAAAAAGTCTAATCAGCCAGAATTAAGAACAGAACTCTCTCCTCATATTGAAGCTAGCTAAGGCATATTGGCAAGAAACGAAGAATCCCACACAGCCAGAATTAAGAACTTAGCTAGCTAACTAAAACTCAATGCTGCGTTAAGAGGAAAAAGCGGGAGGAAGATTGTATCTAGAACTGATAYTTAATGGAGCCRTAAGCCACTCGKCCATTCTGATCCAGAATGCGCGTAGTAGAATTTAGAATCTGCGCAGTCTTCTCATCGAAAATATTGCGAATACCAAACGAAATTATTGCACGGTCATGCAAACCAGTCTTTACACTGTAGCCGTACTCAAGATCGAAGGTAGTGATGTTATCGACTAACTCGTTTATTTCTTCCATGTTCAATTCACTAATATCTTTAAATGAATCGAAGTAATTAGTAATAGCACTGGCCGTGTGATTCCCGAATTGCCAAGAGAGCATCAGRCTACTCTGCAGTTCTGGACTAACAAGCCTTTCTTCCATTTCGGAAGTGGCGAAACCTAGGAGCGCGCCATTGTTCTCGAATTCATCAACATAGGTAGTCGTAGAGCGGAGAGTAAACTGACCAAAGCGATTCGTATCCCATACATAGGATGCGCCTAGATCAAAACCGTTTGATTCGATGTTGGACCCTAAAAGCGGATTGTCTATATTGAATTCGGTAATTGTCGAGTCGTCGATATAGAGGTTCGATAAGCCTCCCTGCCAATTAGAAGTAGTGCCGTTAGCCGGCGCCTCATCAATCTGCATGCTCCAAGCATCTGCACTAACACTCAAGCCAGCTATTGGCTCAACCTGCATACCCAGATTGAAACTCAAGGCATCGTCTACAATAGCGCCTTGGAAGTCTTTCTGCTCAACACTTCTGACGATACTCAACAGTGGCGCCTGCTCATTCAGTATAGAACTGGGCGCTATGCGAAAAATGGCGCTGCTCGAGGAGTTGTTTACAGGTTCATTGGTAAGGGAATAACCATCCTGAGCCATAGCGGACGAGCCCATAAAGGCTATTCCGAGCAGCAGCGATATTATCACCGGCGCATTCTGTGGATGGTTGATTTTCATTATCCTCAATTTTTTTCAATAACCCGTACTTGTATGGAGCTCAAGTAACTCCGGAATGTTAGCACCATCAAGGGGCTATGAGTATTGATTTATAGCTCAAAACTGCTGGCTATCGCTGGCGATATGAGCGCCTCGATACGATGCCTTCTTGAAATTTTTATTTTATATCAGTGGGTTATGAACAACTAAGTTAACAATTTCACGTTCTCGATGCGTGGGAGTGCAGCTAGAAGTTGGGCTATGCTTGCCGATTGCCCCGGAAAGACCATTTCTGGACGAATTTCCGCCAGCGGCATTAACACAAACCTTCTCTCAATAGCTCTGGGATGCGGCAATATCAAATCATTGCTTTCAAGCTCTTGATTTTCATAAGAAATAATATCGAGATCTAGGGTGCGAGCTTGATTCTGCACGGCGCCACGTTGACGGCCGTAATCAGCCTCAATGCCCTGCAAAATAACCAACAGTTCACGGGCAGAAGTCTTCGAGGCTAAGCGCAGAACCATAACTGCATTGATGAAATCTCCGGTACCGGGAGGACAATCGATTGGCTCGCTGAGATACAAAGAGGAGGCTTGGGACTCAATGCTAATAAGTCGCAGGCTCTCCATCGCGCCAAGCACAACCTCTCTCGGAGAACGATTCAAATAGGGCAGGTTCGAACCCAGGCTGACCGTTACCGTAACTGAATGACTATCGGTGATATTGCTCGGAGTACTCATGGACCGCTTCAACGAAATGGGAGACATGATCCGGATTTACCTCCGGAGTGATTCCATGACCTAGATTAAATACATGACCCTCGCCAGAACCAAAGCTCTTTAAAATGGTTGCCACTTCTTCACGAATAACTGCGGGAGATGCATAAAGAATAGTGGGGTCCATATTGCCCTGCAAGGCAACCCGGCCCCCAACTCTGGATCGCGCATCGCCGATTTCTGTTGTCCAGTCCAAGCCGATTGCATCGCAGCCTGAATCGGCAATCGATTCAAGCCACTGCCCACCGTTCTTTGTGAAAATGATAACGGGAACGCGTCTGCCCTCATTTTCTTTCTGCAGCTTGCTCACGATCTTCGTCATGTAGTTAAGGGAAAATTCTCGATAGGCGTTACCGCTTAGAATCCCACCCCAAGTATCGAATATCTGCACGGCTTGCGCGCCCGCACGAATCTGCGCATTCAAGTAGTCAGTAACGGAGTCTGCCAATTTTTCTAACAACAGGTGCATGGCTTCAGGGTTGTCATACATGAACTGTTTGGCGATACGAAAATCCTTACTACTTCCGCCCTCAATCATATAAGTTGCGAGGGTCCAAGGGCTGCCAGAAAACCCGATCAGTGGCACCGTTCCATTCAATTCTTTGCGAATTACCGACACAGCATCTGTTACGTAGGACAGCTCGTCCGCAATATCGACTTCGGGCAATTTCTCAACATCCGCTGCCGATCGAATCACTTTATGAAACTTTGGCCCCTCACCTTCAGAAAAATACAAACCTTGCCCGAGCGCATCGGGAATCGTAAGTATGTCTGAGAACAAGATGGCTGCATCGAAGGCGTAGCGTCTCAGTGGCTGCATGGTGACCTCACATGCTAACTCTGGCGTTTTACACACCGTCAGGAAATCGCCTGCCTGTTTGCGAGTAGCACGGTACTCCGGCAGGTAGCGGCCTGCCTGTCGCATCATCCATACTGGGGTAACATCTACCGGTTCACCTAGCAGGGCTCTCAATAGTCGGTCATTCTTTAAAGTCACAGCGTACTCACTTTCTCGTAGAGGTAAGGACATCCACCGTTCCGAAGCCGAGTTGGAAACAGCATTGGATTGTTAGAGCCCGAAAAAGGAGACAATTTTACACGAGCCGCACTTATTCACAATCGAGACACTGAGCTAAACTGCCTCTCGAGCTCGCGCACAAGGCAAAAGGGGGGTGGCGTACTGGCTACTTTACCGATACGAGCTTAGAGCCTAATAGCTCTCGGATGTCAGTTTGAATTCCAACCATAGATCGAATCCATGGTTCATTGGAGCGCAGCTCGGCTGGGAGAGAGGCGATTGCACGAGTGGCCTTATCCCTATCATCAAATGCAGCGAGCACGGCTACGAACCACGGCTTACCTCGGTAGCGTGTTTCGAAATAGCCGGCAGGATGATCACCGCCCAATTGCGCGACAAATTCGTTGATATTCGCCTCCGAGTGAGAGGCTAAAAGCTGCACGGCATAATTCCCAGGGGAAGCCTGAAGTAACTGCTCCACAAATGTCGATGTGGCTGTTATTACCGCTGTTTCCTTAACTACTGCAACCTCAACAATCGATTCTGTCACCTCAGTAGAGACAGCTAATTCAGGAACGTTGATTTCAACAATACTGTTCACTGCAGCAACCGTTTCCACGGCTACGGCCTTCTCTTCTGTAGTTGCAGTTGCAGTTGCGGTTGCTGAAGTTGGGGCTGCTGATTCGTCTAAATCCACAGCTTCACTCGCCGCCAATTCCGCAGCCTCGGCAACGACCACTTCATCAACAGCCGTTTGCGTAGGCAGGGCAGCAGCCACCTCAGTTACCGACTCGACTTCGATAGCTTGCGTAATTCTTGGGATCACCGCGATAGAAATAGGTATCGACTCACTCTCACCCGGACTTGTATCCCAAAAAAGCAGAGTACCTGTTAGCAGCACGACCAGTGTGGC
>JAESUV010000071.1 GCA_016762975.1 Gammaproteobacteria bacterium
AACTTGTGACAAATTGCAATTGAGACAAAGACATAGATGAAATTCTGGGCTAGATCAAAATGTGCCGAGGCAGTAGGGCGGGGTGTCGGGAGTTCAGTGAAGGCAAAGCCTGAGGATAGAATGCTAAAGAGCCGCAGAGGCAGCTCATTGGTGTAGTCTCACAGCGCCGAGCCGGAGAGGCGTGTTCAGTCTTTCGACTGACTTGCTAGTCTCTCCTCGGCACGATGACCTGAGAGAATATTTGCCATGCCATAATTGCCTTCGTGGCAGGCATACTCGTAGATGTCGTCGGTTGTATAGTCGAGAATAATCTCGCGAGTATAGGGCGCTGTGAAACTACCCGGATCGTCAGACGTAAATTGGTACTGAATGGCGCCCTGGCTGGTTCGAGTGAGGCGCTCGACATTTACTTTTCGAGAAACTTCAGGACCTGTGCTGCTCCTGTCTGAATAATTCGTTGTCTCGATTACCAAGGTATCGCCGTCCCAATAGCCGCGTGAATCGCCATGCCAAAGTTTGATGTCTTCATGGATATGCGGCTTGGCAACGAGTGGAATGATGCGTACGTCGTGCGCCATCTCCTGAATGATCGCGACTGTATCTCGCGTCTGCACAATCTGCCAATAACTGTTATATCCGGAACTTAGGCGCGGTGCGCCAAAACTTACACAGCGCTCGCCTAGGGGCCGGTCTGTGTAAGAATCGGCAGGGTGGTCTTGTCTATGCTGAGCCAGGTTACGAGCCGCGGCAACCGCTTGCTCGGTGCGGGGTGGATACTGTCCATTCGGAGGGTCGATGATCTGAGATGTTCGGCGGTGAATTTTTCTATCGACCATCCATTGTGAGTCATAGTTTCCTGTTGTGGGGTCATAGGAATTAATTTCGCCACTAAACGCAGCGGCTAGTACGCCTTCACCAAATAATGCATCGCCTCCCTCGTGCATGATCTGGGCCATGCGTTGCTGCAGGAATTCCACGTCTTCATCGGTGAGCATTTCCTTGTCGCCGAAGACTTCTGGTCGCTCTACTGGTGTGATTGTGTTGTTTTCCCAGACACCCTGTAAATCGGGGTGGCCATCGATGGTTCTGGGAACCTCCCAGTCGCTACTGGATTGGGCCAGACTGACACTATTGATTAGCAGTACGATGGCTGCGAGTCTGCAGCGGTTTAGGACTCTGATCATGATAAAAATCCTTGGAATAGCCTGTTTTATAGGGTTTGGAACGTAGAGTGCGTTGTGTCGCTAGGGAACAATCTAACGCTTTAGCTTGAAGAGTTCAAGCGAGTTTGTGGTTTTAGGAACTTGCTCTAAAGCCCTTCTTTCGATAGTCTCAAAGCTATTCTTGAGCCTGATACAGGGTTTTCCTGCGCTTAGCTAAGCTTGGGAAGGACTAAGGAGAATGACGGTGCAAAAATTGCTATTTTCTCTACTACTTGCCAGTGTTCTCGCTAGTTGCGCAGCTTCCGAAGAGGGAGATCGACCAAGGCTGCCAACCGATGCAGAGGTCGTCTATTACAACTCGATAGCTCCCGAAGAAGACCATATTGCGTGTTTCACTCGAATTGAGCTAGGCAGTCGTTTTCCGCGACGCTCTTGTTATCGCGTCGCAGATTTAGAGGCTAGTGAGGGTATGGAACAGAACATTTTCGACCTGATGAAGATCGAAGGACTAATAAATGATCCGCTTGGGTTCTGAGCGCTGTCTCGGTGGTACGCTAACGATTGCGCAACATCTCTCTGTTTATCTGCGAAATATTTGAGACACCAAGAAGCCTCATGTCGCGTTCGATCTCGGTTTTGAGATTGTTCAATGCGCGTTCAACTCCGGGCTGTCCTGCGGCGGCGAGTGCGTACAAATACATGCGGCCGCCGGAACACGCTTTCGCACCTGCGGCAATAGCTTTGAGTACATGCGTGCCACGTCGCACGCCGCCATCGAGTATCACATCGATATCATCACCAACGGCATCGGTAATCTCAGCGATCTGATCGAAAGGCGACCGAGATCCATCGAGTTGGCGGCCGCCATGGTTTGAGACCATGATTGCATCTGCACCTATGTCCACCGCCTTTTTTGCGTCGGCGACGCTCATTATCCCTTTTAGGCAGAATGGCCCGCCCCACTGTGCTCGCAGTGCTTCGGCATCGGACCAGTTCATCGTGGGGTCTAACATTTCCGCGAAGTAATCACCTATCGATACCGCAACATTTGATCCTTTCTGAATGAAATCTTTTAGTTCGGCCAACTCGAACGGCTCGCGCAGAAAATAGTTCATGGCCCAGCCAGGATGCGTTGCAAAACTAAGCAGACTTTTAAGAGTGAGTCGCGGTGGAGAAGTAAAACCGGTGTACAGGTCACGTTCGCGATTGCCGCCAGTGATTGTGTCGACGGTGAGTGCTAGTGTGTTGAAGCCCGCCGCTTTTGCACGGTCTACCATCGCGTCGTTGAGTGCGCGATCTTTATGGAAATAGAATTGAAACATCTTCGGTGTGGAGATCATCTCACCGATCTCAGCAAGGCTTACGGTGCCCAAAGCCGACACACCAAACATGGTGCCAAATTTTTCCGCAGCTCGCGCTACGGCTCGCTCACCGTCGTGATGAAATAATCGTTGCAGCGCAGTAGGGGARCAGAAGAGCGGCATGTCCAGTTTTTGGCCCATCACCGTTGTCGACATGTCGATTTCTTCYACTCCRGCAAGGACGTTGGGCACTAGATCGCWGTCATCAAATGCAGAGGTGTTGCGTCGGTAGGTAATTTCATCATCTGCAGCACCATCGATRTARTGAAATATGGGCCCAGGTAGTCTTTGTTTCGCTAACAGGCGCAGGTCTTCAACGTTRTGGCAATCTTTCAAGCGTCGGAACATAGTWTTTGCTCGGTATCCGGTGATCTGTTYATCTATTATCGTTGCATTCGSTCMAAAATCGAAGGATTTATTCTAATGAGTCTACTCGYTGTMTCTAAGCGCCAAAGNCGGCRGCCACAGTCATGGACATTCATGGCGAGCCAACTTAGTATCTGGGGCTCGTTGTCTAAAAGCCTTATGAGGAARCATTCATGCGCAGAACATTATTTAATCTAATYACAYTAATCGGTTTAACRCTCAGCCTGGGYTACAGCAGCCTTGTGYTAGCCGCTGACGAGCCGCCACCCTGCGGCCCCGCTTCACACCTGTCCGACGATCTCTCTGGCAATGTTGATTCAGCTTCTCGCTGCTTCGAGATTCGTATGTACACAGCAGAGCCTATAAAAGATGGTGTTGGTGGCATCGATAATCTACATCAGCGTTTCCGTGAGAAGGAAGTCTCAATATTCGAAAAGCACGGGGCAGAAGTTATCGCGGTATGGCAGAAGTTGGATGATCCGAATACTTTGGTTTGGATGCTAGCCTATCGAGATCGTGCACATCGCACGGAAGTCTGGGCTGCGTTTCTTGCCGATCCGGAGTGGGTCGAGCTTAGACAGAAGTACGAAGTGCCTATTTCTGCGAACACGTTCATGATGAGCGCGACAGACTATTCCAATCTGAAATAAGCCAGTCTCACCAATTTTCTGCGCGGGTCGGCAATGTCACTAGTGACTGTTGCCGACCTAGCGAAAATGTAGCGTCTTTTTAAACCATTCGATAAGCAGCTCTTCACTGACAATCCCGCTGTGCGACTTCATGGCATGATCGCTATCGAAGAAATAACTGCGCGGCAGTTCTCCGTACCAGTTTGGGTCGATGCTAAAGCGAAGCCGTTCGGCGAAGCTGTCTGCGAATATCCACGATTCCTTCTCCGCCAAGCCAATATCTTCCAGAAATTCTGCGGAGTAGTCCCTTTGGCTGATCGGATCTGTGGAGACGAGTACATAAGGAATGCTAGGGTTTAGTTTTACAAGCTCCGCCATGAATGCTAATTCCACCATGCACGGTGGGCAATCAACTGACCAAAGACCGAGTAGAAATTCTCGTCCCTCGAAGCTCGATTTTATTTCCTCGAATGATTCTGCAGTAAATGCATTAAAGTTGTCAGCCATTGCTAACGGCGCAGAACAAAGGAAGACGCTGCTTAGAAAAAGGCGAGAAAATAATCCAACAGGAAAGCGAGTGCTAATCACCGGGCTGTACCTCCTCATTCGCTGTGATCTTTTCGAAGACATAGCCCATTTCCTGAGTATGCCAGCTTAGATAGAGCCCATCATTGCCGGAAACTATCAAAGGGTGATCGGAGCCTTGCGCTGTGCTGAACAAAATCCTTGGGTCCGTCCACGAGGCGCCATCGTCGATTGATTTGATTAAACTAAGATTCGTGCTCTGGCCGTCGAAGCCTTTCCAGACTAGGTAGAGTGTCTCTGCATACTCCCCCAAATGGGGATGTCCTGCTCCAGCCCTACCATCTACTCGAAATACGTGTTGCGGCTTACCCTCATCGAAGGAGTATCTTGCATAGTAGATACCCTGATGAAGATCGCCATTGGTGAACCAGCTGATGTGGTAGTCGCCCGATAGTTTAGATTGAATCATTGTCGGACCGTGATGTGGGCAGGCATCGATCTGCCATTCGTCATAACTAGCCCGGTTCATTTCCTGAGTTGTTCCCTCGGGGGTCAATACCGCTATAGCATGGTCGCGGGTAGTTACTCCGAAGATCTGGCGCCATAGAATCGCGATATTCTCGGCCCCATGAGGCGCGATTGCTATGCGGCAACATTCACAGCTGTTGTTGGCTACCCGGTAGTTCGCAGAGAAGGATGCGCCCTGATCCGTGGAGACTGCATAGTAGATTGCGGCGCCAGTATAGTTTTCACCGCGCTTGATGCTGGCTTCTAGATCGCGTTTATCTATCCAGGTAATGTAGAGATGCCCAGATTCGGTTAGGTAGAGGCTCTCGAAACGATGGCCTGCGAATAGTCCATCGTCGTTAATTGTTCGGGGCGCTTCGAAGGTTTTACCGCCATCATTGGAACGACTAAATCGAATTTCACCAGTGAAACGTGGCGAGGTTTTCTTGGTCCAGGAAATGAAGATTTTGGAATTCGCATCTACGATAATCTTGGGGCGGTTCTCGCCATTGTATTCCACATTCTCCGGTTCAGAATTCACGGCTACTGGAACTGAATAACTTTTTCCTAGGTTTTCGGAATAACTAACGTAGACATATTGATCCTGAACAAACGCCACCCAGAGCCGTCCTTTGTTATCGAATACCGCACTGGGCGCATCCCCGCAGTGAATCGAAACGGGGCTGGAGGGATGGGTATCATTGCAGTCGTTCGCTGCTGCTATTGATGCAGAAGCAATCGATAGCAAACTAATTGCGGCCATGTTTGTGAGTGCCAATTTCATAGTCTGTTCCAGTCTTTGCGTATACATTCTTATTCTCTACTCCAAAAAAGAAAGGCGCCCAATCTTGGGCGCCCCAAATAGCACGACTAGAAGTCGTAAGAGAAATTTGCGTAGAAAGTACGACCAGGCCAAGGGTGAGCAACAAAGGCAACTTCGTCTGTTAGGTTATCGATACCTAAACCTAGTGACATTCCTTCGTTTAACCGGTACGTCGACTTTAAACCTATGCGCGTGTAAGCGTCTTGCGAGCCGTAGACATTGTCTTCATTGTCCGTGTTGTCGATTCTGCCGAAACTATCGCTAGCGTATTGCATGTTCGCGCCAATGTCCCATGCGCTACTTAGATGGTACGTTGCTAACAGATTGCTGCGCCACTTCGGCATGCGCGGATAGACATTGCCCTCTATCGAAGGATTCGGCGCGTTCTTCACTACCTCAGAATCGGTGTAGACAGTATTAAAACGGATATCAAGATTTGGGAGGAACATATCCTGTGCGTTAGCGATAAATTCGACACCGCTGGTTTTCAATTCATCTACGGGGATGAATGTTCTTAATGAAGTGCCACCATCAAGAATTGTTGACTGTGATTCGATCGCGTTCTTGATAGTCTCAGTAAAATAGTTCACGCGGATATAGCCATTCTCAATCGCACGTTCAGCCATTAGATTGTGATGTAGCCCATCCTCTGGAGCGAGGATTGGATTCGACACGCTTATGGAATTGTAGGCTTCAAATTGACTGAAGAGTTCTTCAACGATAGGGAATCGATAGGCCTTTGCAATCGAGTAACGGAAAGACCAGTCGTTATTTGGCAGGTAGCCGACAGAAAACTTCGGTGAAGTCTCGCTGCTATTGCGACTAGTAACCTGTGTTAGTTCGAAGGCGGGAGTGCTTGCATCGTCATCGTCGAAGTAGCCATTGCTGCTCTCGAACTTTTCGCGTCGCAGGCCGAAAGCGGCATCCCACTGATCAGTAATTTGCCAGTTTAATTGCGCGAAGGCCGCGAATATTTTGGTTTCGCCGCCGCTGCGCGATGTGAACGTGTCTTTAGTGCCAGCGATGTAGTTGCTGGAATTGTAGATATCCATGTTCAGTTCATAGGCTTCGTGCCGTATGCCTGTTACTAGGCCAAGTCCAGGTACGCCAAGGTCATCGAAGTACACCTTCACTTCCGCCGTGTCCCAGCCAGTATCGCCAAAATCTCGAACTTGACCATCTAGTGTGTATAGCGGGTCATCCTGATGTGCGCGAGAACTACGATTCTCATCCCGTAGAACAGAGAAGCGGTTTATGTTCGCTTCAATTTCAATAGTATCGGTAATCTGTCCGCGAAGTCTGAGGCCAGTAGAGAGGCTACGACGCTCTAACTCGCTTGCTGCGAAGCGACTTGCAGGCACTGAGAATTGTTGGCCATTATCGATAACATCGCCGCGGTAGACTGGATTTCCTGCGATGTCGCGTAGGTAAGTATTGGCAGAATCATTCACCGAGTTACGGTCTTCATAGGCAATGTTAAGAAGAGTCGACCAGTTGCCGAAGTCATGGCCCAACTTAAATTTGTAGTTGTTGGTTTGGGTATCTACAACACCGGTATCCATGAACCAATTCTGAGGCCGACTTCGGTCATCGTTCTCAACCAAAGATCCAGTGACAGGAATTGCTGTGGTGCTATTGCTGCGCCCACCGAACCGGAATGTTTGTGGTTGAGCCTGATTGTCTAATCGGTTAAAGGAAAAGTAGTAGCTAGTATCGCCAGTTTTGTTTCCGTATGACATGAAAGTCTTGTAACCATTCACGGTGTCATCGAAACCGTAGTCATCAAAATTTTGTGAGTAAAAGGAAGTGTCGAAATGAAATTCACTTTCCTGAGGAATAGCAGTCTCAATTTCTATCACGCCACCCATGGCATTGCCGCCATATTCGGCAGAAAACGGCCCGTACAATACTTTCACCTGAGCGATCTCGCTCGCCGATACCATGGTCCAGCGCGGAGCCCCATTCCAGCGCGACTGCAACAGATAGTGCAAGGGCACACCGTCGGCGAATACCATGGAGCGCGAGGTTTGAAACATATTGGAGCCGCGCATGCCAATGACACCGTTGGAGTCACCGATGAAACGGCGGCGAATGACGACGCTGGGCTCAAACTTCACCACATCTTCTGTCGTAGCAATATTGATGCTTGCAAAATCTTCTTGGGTGAGGATGCTCGTTGGGCTTGGATTGGAAAAAACTCTGTCACTTGTGCTTCCCCAAACCACAATTTCTTCGACTTGATCCTCTGCACCAAAAGCTAAGGGCGCGCTAATAGCGGCGATAACAAGTGCTATTTCGCGGGCCAAAATATTCTTTCTGAAAGCCATTAGCGTAAACTCCTAGAATGTAAGTATTGGAATCAGTTTATAGCTAATGAGACATTGTGAGGATGTGGCACATTGCCGCTGTGACATATTGACGCGGCGAGCCTCAAATTTGGCAGGGAGGCTGCAAGCGAATGCTTAGATGGGAAGGGAGGTGGGTAAGGCCAAGGCTATGTACTTGATTATTTATTTGAATCAATTGCCGTTATTGTAAATGCCTAAGGAGCCGCCTTCGGCTCCTTAGGTTAAGTTTCATTCAAGCCTCTTTCAGAATGAAAAGCGCAGGCTTACTTCATAGGCTCGGGGATCACCGAATATCCATTGATTAGATACGTAAGGCGCAATCACGTAGTCTTCCTCGTTAGTAAGGTTCTTAACTCTAGCGGTAACAGTCAAGTCGTCAGTGGCCGCCCAATTTACGCTAGCGTCGAAAACCGTGTACATGGGCATCTTCTCTGTGTTGGCGTTATTGACGTATCGCGAGTCGACGTGACGAAATCCACCGCCTATTTGAACATCGCTAACTGGTGACCAATTAAGCCAAAGGTTGATCGTTCTCTGTGGAACATTGCGCGGTGTATTGCCGGCGAGTGACACGCCGCCGGAGTAGAACTCGTCGAATTCGGCATTGATGTTTGCCACGTTAAAGTCGATGCTCAGATTATCGCTTGGGTTCACGCGAAGCGTAAATTCTAAACCACTAGAGGACTGTTGACCTATCTGTTCGCTTATTGTGGAACCAGGTAGTCGAGTCAGTATGTCTTCTTTTTCTATATCGAAGTAAGCGATTGTGTATTCGCCGCGCCCTTTCATGAACTGCTGCTTGAGACCAATCTCAACCTGTCGACCCGTTGCAAGATCGAAGTTAGCGTTACCACCACTTATCGATATCGGTGATGTCACAGGATCGGCTGCCGTACTGGCCTGCGCATAGATGCTTATATTTGTTGTTGGTTGGTAGACCAGGCCGGCTCTCCAGGTAAATTCGGAGAAGTTGGCTCCAAATCGAGATGCAGGATTGCCGCCAATAGCAAGATCGAGACGGGAATAGTCGATGTTGTCGTAGCGTCCGCCAAGCACTAGACTAAATTTCTCGTTGAGCTGAATAACATCGTCTATAAACAATGCGAACTGTGTTGTATCCGTTTGATAGTCAAGAATTGTAGGTATTGTCGCCTGTGGTGTGGCACCCGGCGTGAAGCCGAAAACAGGAACACTATCGCCTACGCCAAATCCGCCAGTACTGAAATTATTGAGATAATTCAACTCAATGTCGTTCACCTCGGCGCCGAGGCTTAGCTTGTTCTGCATGCCTGAAAAATCTGACTCGATGAGGAAATCAAAACGGCTACCGAGCTGCTCTTCCTCATGGACAATACCGAGATAGAATGCTCTGTCGATCAGTCCCGATGTGTTGTTATACGAATATTCCTCTAGGTTTTGCCACTCTCTATCGGCATTTAATAGATAGGTGTCGCTTCTGAATGTGACGCTGTCTGAGATATTCCATTCAACATGCATGCGCGACCACATGTCCTCGAAGATTACTTTGCCGTCTTCGAAGTTGTAGTTATTGCGGCGATGAGAGCTGCTCGCCTCGCCATTGATCAACGGCGTACCCCAGAAAGGTGCGGTATCTATATCTGCATAGTCGATACTAAAACGAATGCTTAAATCTTCGGTAGCTTGGTAAAGTAGAGAGCCAGCCAATACCTCGCGGGACTCGTCGGCGCGATCGGCATACCCGTCTTCTTCTTGATGCGAGACATCCAGCCTGAACGCTACAGTGTCAGAAATTTTTGCGCCACCGCCGAGTGCGAGGCGTTTCATGTCGAAGCTGCCGAACGCCACGACAGATTCAAAACTGCTATCTCCAAAAGAGGGGGATTTGGGAACATAGTTAATGGTCGTGCCTAACGCACCGACGCCATTGATTACTGAGCCGGCGCCACGTAATACTTCGACCCTATCGAGAGTCCAGGTGTCGGCTGGGAAGGTAACCGTACCG
>JAESUV010000072.1 GCA_016762975.1 Gammaproteobacteria bacterium
AGCGTGGACAAGCCGATCCGGTAAAAACCACCAGGGCATTTGCCCATGCTGCAGACGTTGCCGGCGCGACTATTGCCACTGGACAAAACGTTGTTGCCATTACACCACTGAGTGCTGGCGGCTATTCGGTTCGAACTGAGTCGACAGAATACCACTGTCAGACGCTGGTGCTGGCAACCGGCGCCTGGTGTGGTCCGGTGGGAAAAATGCTGGGACTGAATATACCTATCGTTCCGATACGCGGCCAGATGTGGGCGACAGCGAGCTTACCTACTCGCGTGCTGCACACTATTGGCTCTACCGTCTCCAGTTTTGCCTGGAGCAAAAACAATGGCGCCGATTCTGTTACGCCTCCAAACCTGACACACAAAAATGGTCGCCGCACGACGCAACACCTGTATGGACGTCAACGCAAGAATGGCGAGATTATCTTTGGTGGCGATCGCGAAAGCCTGGGTTACATCACCACGTCTGATCCGGCTGGTATCGAAGTCAATCGACTGCATGCAGCTCAAGTGATTCCACTGGTAGCGAGCCTTCCTATAGCGCGAACCTGGACTGGACTCATGCCCTTCTCTGTCGATGGCAGCCCTATCATTGGCAAGATTCCGCTAAGGAATAATCTGTTCATTGTCAGCGGTCTGGCCTCATCAGGCTTCGGCCGAGGGCCGATGGCGGGCAAACTCGCTGCTGATTATATCCATACTGGAAACATGAATCCGGTAATGGCTGAGTCTGATCCGGCCAGATGTGTTACCGAGGCGTGAGCAATAGCCGACACTAGAACTACGGGGGAATACCTTCTTTAGATTAACCTCCTCCCTTCGGGCGACAATCAAAGATTTTATTCTGGACTAATCAGTTTACTTTAAAGGCTGGTTGCGCGAATTCGTTCTGCTGGAAGGGCCAATTGTTCAAGGAGGTATTTTTTAAACGAGAGTTTATAAGGTTGCAATTCTGCGGCCCTTCGCATACACAAAAGCCATGCGTCGCGCTCGCTCTCACCTACTGTTAAATGCATATGCACTTTGGGAATACTAATCGGCCCATATTTATCTCGGTATTGCCTTGGACCACCCAGCCAATAGCAGAGAAAGTGTGTGAGCTTGTCGTCGATGACTGACAGGTCCGCCGCATGCATTGAACGAATTTTTCCCGCTTCTGGCAGTTCATCCATAAACTGATAAAAGCATTTAACCAGTTTTTGAATCCCATCGAATTCTCCCGCCGCCCGATAGGAAGTATCTTCGAAGCCATAGTTTTCATCAGATGGAACTGCTTTGTTCATAGCATAAATAGAGTATGAGGTATTGAGATTGGCAGTTTAACTGATTGAGCTGTGAATAACCTGTTCAATCAACAAGCAGTCCAAGCAATATCTTACTCCACAAATGCTCTCTCGATGATACAGTGGCCTCAATGCCCCGCCTTGATTCTTGGAGTAGAAATGTCTAGAGACGTCCTACATGTTTGTAACGGCAGTTAAACTTGTGCGTTGACAGGTAGCAGATCAAAGAACTTATCACCCAACATAAGATAGAATAGCGATCAGACTACCGCTAAACGGATACTTACTATGAATGAAGAAAAGGTAAAACAGCTTCTTAAGGAGCTCTTGGAAGAAATTAGTCAGGGCGAAAATCCGGACCAAGAGCTTCTGGGATCTGCGCAGCAGCTGCAATCGGACATCGATTCCCTTCTAAACCCTGATGTCGACAGTTCAGACAATACAGTCTTGGATGACATGATCGCCTTAGAGGCGCTGTTTGCAACCCGCCACCCGGTGGCCGAGAAGATAATACGTGAGCTTGTGAATAGCTTGAGCCGCATTGGGATTTAGATCTGCGGCTACGACTATTCTGCGCTTTATTACTAGTCGACGGGATGCAACTCCAAGGGAATAGAACCGTCACGACTGCCTAGCACTGTAGCGAAGAAGGTATCTCCCCAGGTGTACTTTTCCTGCATCATGTCGTTGATTCTTTCCGACTTATCGGGCCTTTGAACCACGGTATAGCTTGCCGTGRTYCCGTTGCGGCCAACTTCGATTTCTYCATTGCGTTGRATTCTGTCGAACCATCCCGACCCGTCSGCACCTACCCGCAGRTATTGATAGCCCTCGTCATCCATAATCCACAACCTAGTTGCCTGCATCTYRCCSRMYTCATCTGTGGTGTAAAGRTCAATCACCTCAACTCGCTCCGAGGCTAGCGTCTGCACCAGCAAAAATRCSAGCGCTAAGSCGATRGGAACWCCGATAGCCCAAAGTAGRTATTTCATKCRATYTCTCCCGMWTTCARTCTYTTATCATKACAACATYAATGCCGACATTGRTGATTYTCAAATACTTTAGCATTAAACWATTTAATATTAAAYAGTTCRTTGCTCAAAGAATTCRATTACAATTGYGGAATCAAACCAATAGGAATTAACGTGACTAAAAAGAATTCGAGCGAAKCARCGCTATTCGCCTACTTCAATGAGATAGGCATCATCGCACAACTGAGCAMTGCRCTTTTYGMGMRRAGCCTGCCCGATGAACTRAATAATTCGCAGTTCGGCGTGCTAAATTGGTTYTGCCGAGTCGACTCTGAGGCTACGCCCGGYCGCCTAGCMACCGCGTTCCAAGTTACTGCTGGCGCCATGACAAACACCCTGAAGAAGCTWAAYGCCAAGGGCTTAGTKAAGATAGAGCCMGATGAATTCAGCGGCCGCAAGAAGAAGGTAACGATTACAGAGAAGGGTAAAAAAGTTCGAGAACAAGCGATTATTGCCGCCGCACCACTATTCCAAGAATTAGCCGAGAACTTCCCGCAGGAAGATATCAAATTACAGCTCGAACTGCTGCAAAAGGTGAGAGAATACTTGGATCAGCGCCGCTACCGCTAACCGGGGCATCGACGCAATCTACCAGGCAGCAAAGACTACCGAGATCCATTTTCTGATCACCGCTAACATCGATCTTTTGGTTAAGATCAGCACGGGGGAGCATGGAGAATTTTACGTTGTAAAAAGCAATGATGCTGACAGCTATCATGCCCGCTATTTGGCCCTAGATCAGTCGTTCAAAATATTTTCGATGAAGCCTTGATTCACCCTTTCACAGCAGGACATTGACACTACATTGGAGCCTAGATTGAAGAAACTATTGAAATGGACAGGCATCAGCATCGCCGTGCTGATAATTAGTATCGCCGCACTCTTAGGGAGCATGCGCTTTCACGACGGACCGCTCGAAATACTAAGCGGCGGCCCCTTCAAGACTGGCACGCTACGCACCGCGCCAGACGACTGGAGTTTCCTCAAAGATCGCTCCACCATTGAATTTCAGACTATGAAGCCGGCGCAATCCCGCACCGTGTGGCTCGCTAGCTTTGATCAACGCTTGTTCGTAGTGAGTGGATATATGACAACCAACTACGGCGCCATCTGGAAGCAATGGCCCTACTACCTAGAAACAGACGATTCGGTGGTGCTGCGCATCGATGGAAATCTGTATGAGCAAAGATTGCAGCGCATCATGAGCGGGCCAGAGGTTATACCGGTGCTTAACGAATTCAGTCGCAAGTACGGCGATGGAGAGGCGGCGAGTGCCGATTCAGTCGCTACTGGCTATACTTGGATGTTTGAGGTTGTAGATCGCTAAGGCTAATGACTTACTAAATAACACCGTGAAAGCTGGATAGAGAGACAAATAGAAAGATGAGTTTGATAAGAATTTTTACCGTAGGCGGCACCATCGATAAGGTCTACTTCGATGCGAAGAGCAGCTACGAGGTAGGCCCCCCGAATATCATCGAAGTACTTTCTGGCCTTAGTCTAAATCCGGGCTACGAGGTTTCGTCGCTGATGCAGAAGGACAGCCTCGAGATGACCGATGCAGACAGGGAAGTAGTTCACCAGGCCGTAAGCAAGGCAGTCGAGGACATGATCATAATTACCCACGGCACAGACACCATGACCAATACAGCTAAAATATTAGCCGACATTTCAGACAAGACGATCGTCCTCACCGGTGCGCTCAGCCCCGCTCTGTTTAAAAACTCTGATGCGATGTTCAATATCGGGGCGGCGTTTACGGCAGCTCAGACTAAGCCCGCAGGTATTTATATCGCTATGAACGGCATGGTATTCGAGTATGACAAGGTCAGAAAAGATGTTGGGAACAATCGATTCGTGGCATTATAAAAATCAGACTGGTCCACGCTACATGTGCCCCTGGAGTTACTGATGACCGCAATAAAACCAATAAGCAAACTACTCACACTCTGCTCATTTTCGATAGCGCTAACCGCCTGCTTTGATGCTAACGACTCGGCCCCCATGCCAAGCTTAAGCTTCGCAGAATCCTTTCAGACTCAACTTATTCAGGCACAGCCCGGCGATGTTATCGAGGTTCCTGCTGGCATTCACGAGTTCACTCGCAGCCTGTCGCTAACGGTTCCCGGAGTGACCATAAAAGGCGCCGGCATGGACTCGTCGATTCTGTCTTTCAAGAATCAAGTACAGGGCGCCGAGGGTCTGCTAGTAAGCGCCGACGATTTCGTCATTCAGGATCTAGCAATCGAAGACTCTGTGGGTGATGCACTCAAGATCAACGAAAGCACGAATGTCACCATACGCCGCGTCCGTACAGAATGGACGCGAGGCGCCAATACCGAGAACGGTGCTTACGGCATCTATCCAGTTCAATCGACAAATGTGCTCATAGAAGGCTCGGTCGCCATCGGCGCATCCGATGCCGGTATTTACGTTGGCCAATCTAGCCAGATCATCGTTAGGAATTCCCGCGCCGAATTCAATGTCGCCGGCATCGAGATCGAGAACTCCACCTTTGCCGATGTATATAACAATGTCGTGACTAACAACACCGGTGGCATTCTAGTCTTCGACCTACCGAACCTTCCAGTACAAGGCGGCAAGGCAACTCGAGTGTTCAACAACGAGATCTACGGAAACAATACTGAGAATTTTGCGCCGGAAGGAAATATCGTAGGCAATGTACCTCCAGGAACTGGCTTGCTAATACTGGCAAACGACAATATCGAAGTTTTCGAAAATGATTTTCGCGACAACAAGAGCGTAAACATCATGGTCTATAGCTTCGCCCTAGGCGGGCGCACGATTGAAGACCCGGACTACGATCCCTACCCCGAACAAATCTACATTCACGACAACAATTACGCAGGTGGTGGAACGGTGCCTGGACACGCTGCGCTAAGAGCGTGGCATGCTGTCAGTGAATTAGACTCTCCAAATATTGTATGGGGCGGCCTTGTTAAGCCTGACAGCAATGGCGAGAATATTATTTGTCTGGGCGAAGACAGCGAGGTGAGTTTTATGAACCTAAAGGGCGGCCTCGACCCAACCGATATCTCTTACGATGCAGCTCCGCACCAATGTAACTTGCCGAGACTTCCCAGAATTTCTTTCGACTTTCCGAAAGATGATTGACTCCTAGTTACAACTCGGGAAATTTTTAGATAGACACTCATTCTTTAACTCAGTACGATGCGCGCAATGAATTTTCATCTTTACAGCCTCAATCTCACGGACTCACTGGAACAAGTGGGCTTGTTGCTGCGTGGAATATCATGACGACCTAGGCTAGATCGAACTTGAAAAAACCCCGGCAACTACACAGTTACCGGGGTTTTTTCGTTTCTGAAGAACGAAAAGAAAACGCAAAAGGAGCAAAAATGAATATTAAAGAAATAGTTAAAAATCAAAACGCACACTTCGTGTTCTATCGTGATCAGTCCCTCTTCTACGAGACTGACAATGGCTTTCTGTTTTCGGTACCGATTTCCGACGCCGGCTCCGCGACAATAAACGCTGAAGAGAAGGCCATATTGCTAATGCGCTATATCCGCAAGCATATCGCGCATACAGAATCTGCACGGGCGGCGCAGGATGCAATGAACCGTGATGGCAATGAACCATAAAATACGATGTAGAGGGCAGCGCGGAGGATTACGCTTTTAGAGAGGGCAGATTTGCTGATGCCCATTTATGGCGAAGCTTATTCAGAAGTGAACATTCAAAGGCAGAATTACACAGAATCTGCCTTTGAATGAAGGGACTTAGTCGAACGCAAAACCGTTACTTCGAGCAATGTCCATATACGTCTGCTTGAATCCTGGCAGCAAGTAGCCCTCGCTTATAAGCGAGTCGGTTGCCGCCTCGTACTGAGTCAGGTAGTCACTGAAGGACGAGTACATTGCCACAATAGGGGTGCGCGGATCGCTAGACTGCTCAGCCGCTGCCATGCTTGCTGGCAATGGTATGTAGCCACCCGATAGCCGCGCCAGAGATTTTTCCGCGCCGGTGCTAACGGCACGAAGATTCCAAGGCACGAAAGTTGCCAATGGCACCTGTGTAAGTGGCGGCAGTACGGTTGTTTTCGCCGAGTCGTTATTGTTGCTGTTCACTGCAGGCACTAGAGCCTTGTAATACATATCAGTCGTCAGYGGATGAATATCTACTATTCTATCRAYCATCCAGCGATCGCCGTAGTTGGCAAAGCCAGGTGTATAGACYGCRTCAGGATGATCTACACCATTAAGCKGATTCCWGGCGCGRCTATTGATACGRCCRTTAATATGCGCAGGCACTAGRCTGCCGTCCGCGATTTTCGGATAGCGAGARGCAGGTGGCGCGTCATCAAATGCTACCCAGTCATACATGGCAACGAGTAGTGAGTCGGCAATGGGTGCCCACATATTCGGATTAGGCGGCAGCTGCCCTGAACCGGCGGCACGTGGTAGCCCGTTACCAGAACCATGCTGCGACCCACCTATAGAATAGAAGCGCACCTCTTCGGGCAGCACTGCATCCATTGTTCCCTGAGGGTTTGTATGGGGTAAAGAGCCGCCACGCACCCAGTACTCATTCGAGGTCTGAATGTGCATTACCCTAGGAACCGTGTTGCTCGCCCTAGCCTTGCCGAGAATACTGTCGGTGCGCCCGGTAAATGGRTCCGTGCTTTCGCCGTAGGTAAAAGGAAACRAATCRTTTGGATAGAGATGGTTCGAATGCTGGCCATTGGTTCGTGTGGGCATGGCGAAGCGATTGTTGAACATGCCATAACCACTACCTGCTATTACAGGAATYACCCCATCGAAAACCTTGCGGCCGTGTAAGTCTTCRTTGAATCCGTCGTACATGAATTGACGCAGCAGTCGTCCGCTCTGTGAATTGCCCCARGCAACCGTGCTCTCGATATCTGRCAGCCCCAATTGCGCAAGCTCATCAATAGCATCGTCACCGAAACGAATCGCCGARACCATGTCGCGGATGGCGGCCATGCCGGCRCCTGCCAGAACTGGATTGCGCGCCTCRTAGACAAGCTCATACAACATKCCTGGCTGAAATCCGCCTGCAACAGTTAAATTMACTRTRGGTTGATTGCTGTCGYTTTSCRSCAYGACCTCAARCTGAAACTGAGAACGCTCAAYGGCTATRCGCGGGTCRTCTTGATAMAGRCGCCGAGTCAAACTTGCRCTTGCTAGACCTGCRGYAGTTGGCTCATAGGCCAGGTGTCCGCTGCCCGCTATGTTCACTTTCTCAGTTRCTTCCCCTACGCTTACCTCGTATCTAACCTGRCCGGTTATGCGCTGCTGTGCGGAACCCACGATKGGTGCATGCAGGCGCAATCGCCCTGCTCGGGGTGATAACTCATTGATCCATCCAGTAGCAAGATAGGTAAACCCCATTCCGCTCAAGGGGTGCAATAACGATCGCTCCGGTGGAAACACACTGCCGCCGCGGTTGTTCACGTTATACAACAAGCCGCCATTGGCGACCGAGACGGAGGGAACCAACAATCTAAAATCAGCCGAATACTCGACCAAGCCATCGCCGTTCAGCGGCGCATACTCTATGTCGGTGACTGCCCCATTCAGGTCTCTGTTCGGGTCTAGCGTGAAGTAGACAACCCCAGAGATCGATTGATAACTGAAGTCAACATTCGAATCAGAGAGGGTATCTCGGCTGGTGATCTTGATGCGCTCTATTTCCGCAGATGAAGAGACAGCAAGCAGCAAGGACGCCGCTGCGATGAAAAGAATTCTAAATAGCTTCATAATATTATCCGATTGCTCTTTTTATTAACTTTTGTGTAGCTGTTCTTATTAACTAATGCTCGTGAATACACTGGAATAGTGAGTCTATAACATATATCCAGGGACTCCCTAGYGAAGTCAACGAATTCACGTCCAGTCTAGACCGAGCCTGTCACTGYCGCCTTTTTATTCGCTCGATACTGTTGAAATACCGGCATTAGAGCAGTCAGCACGGACCCGACTACCAACAGGGCGGCTCCAATCAGAGACAGCATACCTAAGCGGTCTGAGAAGGCATAGTCTGGCTGGAAGAACACRACAAGCTTCAGTGARCCTATAGTGAACAGTGGCGCTAGCGCTAGGACTGCRCTGACTTTAGAGGCATCCCAACAGTCCAGCGCCTCGGCAAAACAACCGTACGCGACAAGTGTGTTCAAACAACAGAACATCAGTAGRTAAACCTGAATCCGGCTAAGTTGAAAAAGACTTARYGGAGAAATGAAGGGRAGCAGCACCRCAATAGAAAAARYGTAAATYAAAAACAATATCTGCACCGAGGAAAAACTATTCAGCAGTTGCTTCTGTAGTARYGCATAGACGGTCCAGGTTATCGCGGCGAARACCACGATGATTACACCRAYAGTTTCTCTATTTTCKAGATTWAGAAATTCACCTAGGCGATCGTTAAARAAAAGCAAAAGACCGCATAGRATTAATGYGGTRCCGAAYTTCTGCACCGCAAAGAACGGYTCCTTGTAAATGAAGACTCCGCCCAARAKYAGGAACARGGTGGTGAGTTGAATKACTGCTTCRCTTGTTTCACCGTTGACAAAATTTAGGCTATAAGAGAATAGAAAATAGTTRATACAAAGTCCCACGGCAGCAAACAGGAGAAACMATTTTATCTGTGCGCCCTGTCGTAACRGCYGCGGTAGTTTTCCTTGGAAGGCTAGCCATGCAAACAGCACGACACCGGCTGCAAAGAATCGGTACCACACGATAGTAACAGCATCCATTCCTGCGAGCAGTTCCTTCAATGCAACAGGCAACATACCCCATAGCATCGCTGCAGTAAGAGATAGAAAGAATCCAGTTGTATGTTTAATTGTTGGGCTGTGCATGAACGGATCCGGGACTGCGGCCTCAATTACACTCAATGCTTAGAGGCCACTGAAAATTTTAATCTAGGGAAGTTGCTTCAGATCTGGCTAGCTAACGCTCACACAAACTAACTTCCTTAGTACTGAATGTAAACCGGATTGGGAAATTTGTCCTAGAGTGGAATCAGCTCAGTTGTATGTTATGAGAAAAACGCGCGCTCAGAAATTCCATTTGATCTGCTAGTACATTGTGATTTGAAAGATAGAGGAACTCGTATTGGTTCGGCACGA
>JAESUV010000169.1 GCA_016762975.1 Gammaproteobacteria bacterium
CGCAGCTCATTACTTGTGAGAAGTGACTGACGCTCGATTCTTCGGTGAAGAAGCAGCCGAACATGGCGCCAACTTGATTCGTGGTAAAAGGGATGCCGGCCTGATCGGCACGTTCCTGTAATCCGCTTAGCAGTGTGGTGGTGCGTGCAGTTAGCTTATCAAAAAACCCCGGCTTGGAGATCACATTCAGCATCGCCAAACCTGCGGCCACCGCAAGTGGGCTGCCAGCCAATGTGCCAGCCTGATAGACACCGCCTAGTGGCGCGATCAACTCCATTATTTCTGTCTTGCCGCCGAAGGCGCCCACAGGAAGCCCGCCGCCGATCACCTTGCCGATAGTCGTTAGATCGGGTTCGATCTGATAGAGAGACTGCGCGCCGCCTAGGGCTACGCGAAAACCTGTCATGACTTCGTCGAATATAAGTACGGCACCATGCTTAGTGCAATGTTCGCGAAGCGCCTCGAGAAAACCTGGTAGCGGAGGGACGCAGTTCATGTTGCCGGCAACTGGCTCGACAATCACACAAGCGATCTCATCGCCATTCGCGGCGAAGAAGCTCTCCAGTGCATCGATATCGTTATAGGGAAGCACATGAGTAAGATCGGTATACGCTTTTGGTACCCCTAGCGAATCGGGCTCACCTAGGGTAAGTGCGCCGGAGCCAGCCTTAACCAATAAGCCATCGACATGGCCGTGATAGCAGCCTTCGAATTTTACAATGCGATCGCGGCCGGTATAACCGCGCGCTAGGCGAATTGCACTCATGGTCGCCTCGGTGCCGGATGTAACGAGCCTCACTTTCTCGAGGGAAGGCATGAGTTCACAGATCTTATCGGCTATTTTAATTTCTGCCTCGGTTGACGCGCCAAAGGCGAGGCCTTGTTGTAGCTGGTTGCGTAGTGCCTCCACGACATCAATATGGCAGTGCCCCAGAATGAGCGGGCCAAAGCCGCCGACATAATCGACATAGCGATTGTCGTCGACATCGATTAGATACGCGTCTTGACCGGCTTTGAAGAACAGTGGATTGCCGCCAACACTCTTGAAGGCTCTGACGGGGGAATTCACACCGCCGGGAATATGCTTTACAGCCAACTCATAGAGCTGCCTGGATTTTTCGTTACTCATTTAGGGTCCTTCAGAATGCTATAAGATAGGTTTGACTACGATGAGGATTACGATTGCCACGAGCAGTAGCACCGGAAGTTCATTGTAGACGCGGAAGTATTTGTGGCTRCGAATTTTYGAGTCTTCTCTGAGCGCCTTCATATACCACCAGCAGTAGTAGTGATAGGCAATTAGCARAACCACSAGAGCTAGCTTYGCCTTCATCCACCACCAGGCCATGAAATATCCATGGTTGGCGATTAGTAGCCAAGAGCCRAGAATGACGGCCAGTACTGCCGATGGYGTCATGATGAACCAGAAYAATTTCCTTTCCATGATARCGAAGCGATCCTTRCTGATCTGATCTTCACTCATGGCGTGRTAGACGAACAGRCGCGGCAGATAGAAAATYCCGCTGAACCAGCAAACKACKCCGATGATATGAAAGGCCTTMACCCAAAGCATGTTGCGCCCCTGACTATTTGAAAGAGAAGCTATCACAGCTCYCAATTGATGTSTCAATGATAGCAGGGATCGACGCTAAGCTGTTGATTTTACGTAATGAAATACTTCCAAATATTGCAATCTAGGCGCCGCCGTGTAAGATACTCCGTCCGGCAATTCAGTTCGGCTGGAGCGCAATAAAGCGGCATCTGATTCACCTCGCTTACAGACTGAAACCTGAATGTCACCCACGGAGTCTATTTTGATAAAAGTTGGAATTATAGGAGCCACTGGTTACACCGGCGTCGAGCTGCTCAGATTGCTCGCTCCTCGCAGYGATGTGGAGATAACCGTCGTGACYTCGCGAGAACTCGCGGGCGTAGATGTGTGCAGYCGCTTTCCTAATCTGCGCGGCCATTTGGATCTTCAATTCTCGGCTCCCGATTCAGACCTGTTGCAGGCCTGTGATGTCGTTTTCTATGCGACACCTCATGCTGTTGCGATGAATACCGTGGCAGAATTATTGTCAAAAGGCGTCAAGGTCATCGACCTCTCTGCGGATTTTCGAATTCAAGACATTCCCCTGTGGGAGAAATGGTATAAGACGAAACACGCCTGCCCAGATCTAGTTGCCGATGCTGTCTATGGACTGCCGGAAGTGAACCGAGACAAAATTAAATTAGCCCAGCTTATTGCTGTGCCAGGTTGCTACCCCACGGCGATTCAATTGGGGTTCTTGCCGTTATTGGAAAACTCCCTAATCGAAACAGACCGGCTTATAGCCGACGCTAAGTCTGGTGTGAGCGGAGCTGGGAGAAAGGCAGTCGAAGACTTCCTGTTCTGTGAGGCGACCGAATCTATCAAGGCCTATGGACTTGCTGGGCATCGTCATCACCCGGAAATATGCGAGCGTCTAAATAGTTACAGCGAATCTAAGATTGGGCTGACCTTCATTCCGCATCTTGTTCCGATGATAAGAGGCATTCTGGCGACACTTTATGCGCCGGTGAAAGCGGGCGTAGAAGTATCGCTAGATGAACTGCAGGCGGTGTATGAACGGCGTTATGCTGATGAACCATTCGTGGATGTGTTGCCGCAGGGCGAAGCACCGGCGACTCGAAATGTGAAAGGCTCGAACAAATGCCAGATAGCAGTAGCTTATTCTGAAGAGACGCATACGATCGTGGTGCTTTCGGCAGAGGACAATCTGGTGAAAGGCGCTGCAGGACAGGCTATACAGAACATGAACATCATGTTTGGCTTAGATGAGACTACGGGATTGCAAAACATCGCCTTATTGCCCTAAGCTCTAGACAGCTTGAGCTTTCGAGCACAATTGATTGGACTGTTTCTTGAACTGGAGAAATCTACGTGCCCAATGTCGTTAAAGGCAGTAAACAAGAAAAGATGGTAGTCGTGCCTTATAGGCCCGGCAGACGCTTCCTGCTTGTTAGCTTTCTTGTGCTGGGTGTAGGGGCAAGTGCGATAGGCGGTTTTATGTATGGCTACATGAATACATTACGTAACCAGCAGTCCGAACAGGCAACGCAGCAGGAATTGAGTGAGCAGCTGAGTGTTATCGAGACAGAAAATTCAGCACTGCGCCGACAAGTTGCGATATTGGATAGGTCGAGGGTGATGGATCAACTTGTGACCGAAGAGGTGCAGGAAACGATTTTCAGCTTGCGCGACCGTGTAGCACAGCTCGAACAAGACGTTGTCTACTACCGACAGGTTGTGTCCGCAGAAACAGAAGACACTGGGCTGATTATAAGTCAGCTCGATATCGATGCGACGCGTGAGGCCAATCGTTATCGCTATAAACTGGTCCTGCGACAGCAAGATGCAGATGGCGATACTTTCTTGACCGGCCATGTGAATATTAATTTAGTCGGTTCTCAGGGCGAAGTGCAGCAGATATTGGCGATTCGCGATCTGTCAGCAGAGCAAGATCAGCTCGATATTCGGCTTCGGTTTAAGTATTTTCAGAATATCGAGGGAGAACTAGTCTTACCGGATAACTTTGTCCCAGACCGGCTGCAGGTCGCAGCTGTATCGGTGGAGCCGGTTGAGAAAAGTATTAACCAGAGTTTTAGTTGGGTCGTTGAGCGTTAAAAGTTAAAGGCTAAAGGCTAAAAGTTAAGCGAGTGAACACGACCATGTCGCGTCTTGCCGTGCAGAATTGATAGGAGAAGAGGGCTATGTTCAAAAAGTCAGCACCAGCTAGAACATCAACCGGTCCAGCTCATACCTTGGTATCGAGATCTACAGAGATCGTCGGTGATATCCATTTCAGCGGTGAGCTGATCATTGAGGGACGGGTGAAGGGCAATATTTACGCTGAAGACGATTCTGAAGCGCTTATTCGTATCGCGGAGAAGGGCTCGGTAGAGGGCGAGGTCTGTGTGCCGTCGGCAATCGTGAACGGTCTAGTGCAGGGCGATCTCCGCTCCACTAAGCATTTAGAGTTGGCCGCGAAGGCGGTTGTGGTTGGTAGCGTTTACTACAATCTGATCGAGATGGTGATGGGTTCCGAGGTAAACGGCAATCTTATGCATATCAGCACCARYCAAAACGAGAACAAACGCCTAGCGGCGGAGAAGAARAAGCTCCCCTTCGATACYTCTGTCATTCAAAATARCTAGGATWYTCTAGRRATTGGRGTGTGGCRGCCACTATTTCCTCWAATATGCCCTCAAATATGYYYTGTAAATAGACTTGAGGAATAATTGACTAAATTAGTCGGTTATTGAGATAATCATWCCGAACTAAGCAATTACCGAGTTTCTYTTACGCACTCGGTCAACACCAGCTGAGAACCCAAATGTCAGTAGTACAAACACAAGAGCCTATCATCATGTCCTTTACCGATAATGCGGCGGACAAGGTGCACAATTTGATATTGGAAGAGGGCAACGACAAGCTGAAGCTTCGAGTTTACGTGACCGGTGGTGGCTGTTCAGGATTTCAGTACGGCTTTTCCTTCGATGAAGAGGTTAACGAAGACGACACTATCATCGAAAAYAAGGGCGCYAGCCTCYTGATCGATCCCCTYAGYTATCAATATTTAGTAGGTTCCAGGATCGACTACGTCGAAGGCCTGGAAGGTTCGCGCTTTATCGTGAATAACCCGCTGGCTACTACAACCTGTGGTTGCGGTTCCTCGTTCTCCATCTAAAAGCTATCTTTCGAGTCTAAAAAATCATCCGTGAATTTTTAGACTGTCGTGGATCAAAAGCTGGCGTAAAATGTCATTTTACTTGCTTTTGGTCCACTCGCATTGCCCCCAACGGGCAATGGTTGCACATCCCTGTGCAACTATTAATCGATGTCAGTTAAGCCTTGTAGATGCCACCTAAGATGGTGGCCTGTGCCGCGCCGGTGAATGGTGCGGTGTCGATGGTGCGTCCCTCGCTCGTTTGCTTCGCCATCCAGGCAAAGGCGATCGCTTCAACCCAGTTCGGATCGATGCCGAGTTTTGCAGTGGATAAGACATTGCAGTCGCGTAGCCTAGTCTGTAAGCCATCCATAAAAGCGCTGTTATGCACGCCGCCGCCACAGACGTAGACTTCACTGGGCTGAGAGGTCTTGCGTATTTCATTGACAATGCTATCGATCGTGAAGCGCAGTAACGTAGCCTGCACATCGGCAATCGCTAGTTCCTGATTGAGTCTGTGTAATTTTTCTTCCAGCCACAAGCCATTAAATAATTCTCGGCCGGTGCTCTTCGGCGGCGCCTTCAAAAAATAGGCTTCGTCTAGAAGTAGTCTAAGCAGCGGCTGAATTATATTTCCGCTGGCTGCCCAGTCGCCATTTTTGTCGTAGTTTTTCTGTTGGTGTTTCGCAATCCAATAGTCCATTAACACATTGGCGGGGCCCGTATCGAAGGCGAGGCAGGTTCCGTCTTTATTCAAAACGGTAATGTTTGCTATACCACCTACGTTCAAGACGACACGATCACTACTAGCCGATTGGAAGCAATTTCTATGCAGGACAGGAGCGAGCGGTGCTCCTTCGCCGCCGGCCGCCATGTCTCTTCTGCGAAAATCAGCGATTGTGGTGATGCGGGTAAGGTGCGCGATACTATTCGGATCGCCAATTTGTAAAGAGAAGCGGGTATTGCCCTGGGGGTAATGAAAAACAGTCTGGCCGTGACTGCCTATTGCACGAATTGCAGTTCTATCGATATTTTCATTTGCGAGTAATGTCAGGGCTGCCTGCGCGAACAGCTGACCTATGGCTACGTCAGTGTTGCCGTACAGTTCTAGGTCGATATTTTTCCCGCCACATAATTGCAGGATATCCTCTCTAAGGTCTGGTTTTATAGGCTCAGAGTGGGTCGCAATCAGCTTAGGTTGGTCACCAATAAACTGGACGAGTACGCAATCGACACCATCGACGCTGGTGCCTGACATCAAACCAATATAGTAATCAAGGTTGACCAAGGGCGTGCCTATTTTAGTCCGCGCTAGGTTGGTTCAGTGTAATGAAGGTCGTACTGTTCATATTTGAAAAGCGTTTTAATAGATCTGCTGTCTGCGTGCGAAAGCTATCCATCTCAGCGGGATTGATAGACTCTGCCTTAGGAAGCTTGTCGATAATAGTACGAGGGTTTTGGTGTACGCCGCCCATCAAAAATTCGTAGTGAAGATGCGGTCCGGTTGCACTGCCAGTCGTGCCGACGTAACCGATAATATCACCTTGCCTGACTCGCTTGCCTTTCTTTATGCCGTTCGCGTATTTAGAGAGGTGCGCGTATTTCGTTTCGAAACCGCCTGCGTGTTTAACGATGACGAGATTGCCGAATGAGCCGTTGCGTGATGCGCGAGTAACTTGGCCATCACTTGTTGCGCGAATCGGCGTGCCGCGCGGAGCGGCGTAGTCCGTTCCCTTGTGTGCGCGTATCGTGTTGAGAATCGGGTGACGACGGTTAGGATTGAAGTTGGAGCTTATGCGGAAGACATCGAGAGGACTTCGCAAAAATGCTTTGCGCATGCTCTCGCCTTCGGCGTTGTAATAACCAACCTCGCCTTCGTCATTACTATAGCGAACTGCGGTAAACGTTTTTCCTTGGTTCGTATACTGCGTTGCGAGAATGTCGCCGTGTCCGATAAATTCACCATCGAGGTATTTTTCGTCGTACAGGATACTGAAGTCATCGCCAGTTCGCGGATCGAGTATGAAATCGATAACACCGCCGAAGATATTTGCCATCTCCATTATCGTTACCGCTGGAATCTGTTCACGCTGTCCAGCCATGAATAGACTGTCTGCTATCGTACCTACCTTAAAGGTAGGTCGTAGCTGCGGAAAATTTAGGATCGACTCAACGTCGTAGTTATTGTTGTTGCGTGTGAAAAGGAAGCCTTCCAAGGGAGACTTTAATAGACGCAGTTGTTCAAGCTCGCCCTTGCCATCAGCATTGACAGGAATCAGGAAGTCCAATTGGTAGCCCGGGTATACCTGATTCAAAACTTTGGCTTCGTCACTGCTATTAAGTACGCGGAATAGATCTTGATCTGACAGGCCTACCTTGCTGAATATGGCGGAGACTTTGTCGCCGCTCTTTATCTCAATGTTCTGCCAGAGCGTCACGTCTTCCAGTTTTGGCTGGTCTTTAATCTCTGGGGTAATGATGAAATCTGACATGGCCAGCTCATCGGTCTGATCTTGCCTGGGCTCAACACTTCGCTCTAGGTCTGGGCTTAGGTCTATGTCCAGGACTATTTCGGTTCTGCTTTTAGCCTCGTCTTCTCCGCCACCTAGAGGCAGAACCAACAAGACCAAGACGATACCGCACAATGTGCCAGCTAATGTGAGGTGGCCTCGCGGATAGTGAGACACCAAACGAGCCTGCTTGCGGGCAAATTGCCTAATTAATTCAATGAGTTCCATAGTTTAAATTACTGCAAAACCTGTTTTGGCACCGGAATGCGCGAGTTTATAGTAAGTTGCCGAGCATTTCCTAGGCGTTTTTGTTCCACTTGCCGCACAATTGTGCCGTTCTAGTGTAAAATCGCCGCCTTTTTAGTATAAACAAAATGCGGTTCCTCCCAGTTTGGGTCGGCTTAACCGCCAAATTAATTAGTTCTGTGACACAGTGACTTACGACATATAGTGACTCCTCGACATATGAATAGTTCCAATAAAAGCAGCAATAAAGCCTCCGAAGACATAATCGCCGACCTGCAAAGTCGCAATATGGTAGTTCAGCTCGCAGGCGGCGATGAACTGAAGTCGCACCTAGCGACAGGCAGTCGTGCCGTGTACTGCGGCTTCGACCCCACGGCGTCTAGTCTCCATATAGGAAGCCTAGTGCCTCTTTTGGCGCTGAAGCGATTTCAGATGGCCGGCCACAAGCCGATTGCGTTAGTGGGTGGTGCGACGGGCATGATCGGCGACCCAAGCTTCAAAGACAGTGAACGGAAGCTCAATTCCACCGATATCATTTCTGACTGGGTTGAACAGCTGAAACCGCAATTGAGCCAATTCTTGGATTTCGATTGCGGCGAGAACTCAGCCGTCCTCGTGAATAACCTGGATTGGACCAAGGATTACGATGTTCTCAGCTTCTTGCGTGATGTCGGTAAGCACTTCGCCGTGAACGCCATGATCCAGAAGGAATCGGTCAAGCAGCGATTAGACAGAGAAGGTGAGGGCATCTCCTTTACCGAATTCAGTTACATGATCCTGCAGTCTTTCGATTTCGCCGAGTTAAACAAGCGCTACGATTGCACCGTGCAGATTGGTGGTAGTGATCAGTGGGGAAACATTACCGGTGGTATAGACCTGACTAGGCGCATGAATCAGGCACAGGTATACGGGGCGACCTTGCCTCTGGTCACCAAATCGGACGGCACGAAATTCGGTAAGAGTGAGAGTGGCACGATCTGGCTGGACCCATTGAGAACTTCTCCCTATGCCTTCTATCAGTTCTGGCTAGGCACGGCAGATGCAGACGTCTATAACTTCATGAGATATTTCACCTTCCTCTCGGCCGAGGAGATAGATGCTATAGAAGCGGAAGACAAGGTATCGGGCACTAAGCCCAAGGCGCAGGGTGTTTTAGCCAGGCATGTCACCGAGCTGGTGCACGGCGAGAAGGGCCTTACGGCAGCCACGCGTATCAGCGAAGCCCTATTCTCAGGTGATATAGCCAGCTTAACGAGCGATGATCTACAGCAGTTAGAGCTAGACGGCTTGCCTTGCTCTAGCATTTCAGCCGATAGCACGGATATCGTTGCGGTGCTGGTAGCGACCGGATTGGCGAAGTCGAATAAGATGGCGCGTGAATTTATCGGTAACAACGCTGTGTCAGTGAATGGGCAGCTAATTACGGAAGCCGATTTTCAGCTTTCTGTGGGTGATGCTCTGCAGGGGCAGTACTTCGTATTGAAAAGGGGCAAGAAGCTCTTTCATTTAGGAAAGCTTGGTTAGCACTGAATGGGGTCAGAGTAAAAATACCCTGTACCTGTTTCGATAGTTTCTAGGGAGTCGAGGTAATTTTACTCTGACCCCGATCGAAGCCACTTTGAGCGAGGAGAGGTGATTTTACCTTGAGCCCGATCGAAGACAGCCGAAGCTGGGACAAGGTAGCTTTACCCTGATCCTGATCGAAAACACCCTGAAATTAGGGTGTTTTTGTGCATTGTATAGCGGTAGAAATAGCCGCTTGAGGCGGGCTTCACAGTTGCGCTGGAATAGCCAGCAAACTAGTTATGAATTCTTTTTAAAAAACCTTTTGAATCCCTTGCCAAACCTCGCCTTGTGCGTATAATGCCGGCTCCTGCGTTGATGAGGCGCGGTGATTAAAGTTCTTTAAAAATTAGATTAAGTAATAGAGGTGGGTGCTTGCTGTTGATGGTTTCTGTGAATCTTCATAGAAAAGA
>JAESUV010000170.1 GCA_016762975.1 Gammaproteobacteria bacterium
CGAACGCCTGCAAGAGGAGCTGCTTACTCTTGCCCGAAACGAGGCTGGCCGCATGGGTGGAAACACTGTCGTGCCTGAATCCCTCATCGATGGTGGAGAGCAAGATTTCGGCGTCTACAACTGCCTGAGATAGAAAAGCCTCTATCGCTGGAATTAATATTCATGATCCGTATTCAATCGATAAATATTTAATTTCCAACGRCTAGCGCACTAAAKAYGYWGTAGTTCTCGGCTTCAGTATCCTACGCGTCATTGGCGATACTCAAATTCTTCAGCAATATTGATCTATTGGGTTTGACGGTTCTGRCTATTATCTAAGYATTCCTGTTCTACCTAAATAACGAGAGACCAACTAGTGAATGGCCTCGAAATACGCGATAATRCGYGCAGAAAYAAAATTACCTTCTTTGAACCAATATCGAATCCTGTCCGACCTATTAATCGGTCAAGACGAATACTCCCGCTAACGAATCAGATTAGACAAGCTGCTCGCTGAGTTCGCGCGCTATCACACCACATCTCGGGTTCTAACTATGGAAAAAATTCTACTTTCTCTCACCGACGCATTCGCTCAAGCACCTTACAAGGTACTGAAGTACAAGAGTTTTGTACTCGCCGGTCTGATTGTTATGACTTCAATCATGGTTTACGGCATCTTTACCCGTACCACGATGGACATGACCACCGACAGCTTCCTGGATGAAGCCGATCCCGCTGCCATAGCTCTCGACGAGTTTCGTGAACAGTTCGGCAGCGACGAGTCCGTGTTCCTCGTCTATCGAGCGAAAGATGGAAATGTATTCTCCAGAGAATCTATGGAGGCCGCACAGCAGCTGACAGACGATCTACGGAACTGGCAGTCGCTGGATCGCAGTCAGTATCCCGAGTCAGTGAACGGCATTACCCTGGAGTGGGAAGAGCTCAACCATATCCGGCGGGTTCGATCTATCGCCAATCTTCGCTATCAGGAAAGTGTTGGAGATAGCCTGCTTTCAAATCGCTTGGTGCCGAGTGCGCTGCCGGAAGAGAATGAGGAACTAGGACTGATCCGCAGCAATGCCCTCTCCCAAGAAGACTATCTGCTTGCCTTCTATTCCGAGAATACCGAATACGGCGCCATACTCATTCAGACAGACTTCGGCACGAAGCCTGTAGAGGGTTTCGTGTCGGCAATCGATGGCGCAAACGTATCGCTCGATGACAGCTTCGGCGCGTTCGGCGACGATGACACCTTCGATCTAAGTTTCAATGAAGATATAGAAGTGCAGGAAATCGAATTCGAAGCTGTAGACATGCTCGGCTACAGGGCCTTCCATGTCATGACCAGGGCGATCTACGAGAAGTACGAAACTCAGTTCGAGTTCTTTCCAGTCGGCACACCTCCGCTCATGGAATTCATGCTCGAGATGCTCGGCGAGATGCAGGTCCTCGGCATGATTCTGGTACTGATTTTTACACTCCTCCTATGGATACTATTTCGCTCATTCAGCGCCGTTATCTGGCCACTCGTTACAATCCTACTAAGCATCGCTTGGGCATGGGGCATTCCTGCCTGGACGGGTGTCGTATTGACGTCGATGATCTCACTCACGATCATGTTGATATTTGCCGTGGGCATTGCCGATTGTGTTCATGTAATGAGCGCCTATTTTACCTTTCGCCGCGAGGGCGAAGAGCACCACATAGCTCTCTCTCATGCCTACGGTAAGACTGGCCTAGCTTTATTAGTAACTACCATCACCACCATGTGTGGTGTTATGGCCTTAACGATATCCGACCTCGCGATGATTCAAGTATTCGGATGGACATCTGCCGTGGGTGTGCTCCTCGCCTTCTTCTTTACCATCGTGCTTCTGCCGATACTGCTAGATCTATGGCACCCGGGAGACCCCGATGCGGACGCGAGCTTTGCAGACAAACTGGGCAAGCGCTGGAATAGTCTATCGATGCATACGAAGTTAAGCATAGCCGCTGTCTACTTCGCCGCGATATTCGCGCTCTTAGGACTAGCCATTGGTGGCTACATAGCATTAGTGACCATACTTACCTACGTGGTCGTCAACTGGCAAAAAGCGATCCTCGAGGCGGTGCCAGGCATAGCAGCACGCTATCCCTATGTCATCATGGCTATCTTCGGTGGCATCTTTGTTACCTGCCTCTACGGCATGAGTCAGATCCGCATCGACAGCAATATGGCGGAACTCACCCGTGAGGACTCCCTCATCCAGCGTGCTTACGCTGTTGTAGATGAAAATATGGCTGGCTCACAGAGCCTGGAGATTGTCATCAACACAAACGCCATCGATGGCATGATGAATCCGAGACTACTGCAGGCTGTAGATGAATTACAGACCCGCATCGAAGCGAGATATCCGAACGAAGTATCGCGCACAAATTCTTTGGCAAATATCGTGAAAGAAACGAACAAGGTCATGAACAATAATGACCCTGCCTTTGACCGCATTCCCGATTCGGAATTGATGGTTTCGCAGCTGCTCTATCTCTTCAACAGCTCCAACCCAGAAGATCGCCGCGCAGTGGTATCGGACGACTACAGCAAGTCGCATATTACGATTAGTGCTTACAATGCGGGGTCCTACCAGTACCAAGCCTTCTTCACGGAAATGGAAGAAGAAATTGCGGATACCTTCGCCGGACTCGAATCTGAATTCCCAGAATTACAGGTAACCGTTACCGGCAGCATGGCCATGATGATGCGCATGGCGGATGATCTTGCCCGCTCCCAGTACGCCAGCCTGTTGCTGGCGCTGGGTATCATTAGTGTCATCATGGTAGTGACTCTAGGGTCATTTCAGGGCGGCTTGATCGCCATGATCCCGAATATGATTCCAGCAGTCTTGAGCTTTGGTCTCATGGGTCTACTCGGTCTGCCACTCGATGCTGACACCTTGTTAATTGCACCGATCATCATCGGCATCGCCGTGGACGATACGATTCACTTCATGACTCACTATCGAATCGATCTAGCGCGTACTGGCAGCATCAGTAAGGCGTTAATCAGCACAATTCGCGACGTCGGCCAGGCGGTAATGTTCACTACCATGATCCTAGCGCTCAGCTTTGCACTACTAAGCTTCTCAGGACACCTCGGTATGGCCAAGATGGGATTCTTTGGAGCGATCGCGATTTTCTTCGCCCTACTCTGCGATCTGTTCTTGATCCCAGCGATGATAATTACCTTCAAGCCGACGTTTGGTGTGAAGAATGCGAATACAGAGATCGATTTTTCAAAAACCGCAATAACACAGTAGTTCGATCAATGAATACGATGGAAACAGGAGATAAAGATGCAAGGTAATATTCTAAGCAAGGGACTGATAAGCCTAGTAGTGGCCCTGTTTCTAATCCCACTGCAAAGCATGGCACAGGAGCTTAGCGGAAGGGAAATAATGGAGAAGCTGGAAGACAATCAACGTGCTACTTCGAATTCAGCGCTATCGCGCATGCAACTTTCAACCTGCAAGTTTGGAGTGAGCGAGGGGAAAATTACCTGCGCAGAACGTCCTCGCGTCAAATCTTTAGAGTCGGTTGGCAAGGGATACGGGATTGATCTTAAAGACAGCCGTTCAATCGCGATACTTCTAGACCCTCCAGCTGAACGCGGCATCAGCATGCTGAGCTTTATCTATGATGATGGCGCGAGAGACAACGAGACTTGGTTGTACCTATCGGCGTTAGGCCGAGTAAAGCGAATCGCTAGCGGCAGCTCGGACGATGAAACGGAGCCTGGCTCACTATTCGGTTCCGAGTTCACAACCGAAGATCAAGACACCGGAAAGCTGGATGAATATGAGATCAACCTACTCGAAGAAACTGTGGTATCCGGCCGCGAAGTCTGGAAGATTGAGACAATCCCCAACGAGGAACGCGCACGTCAGTCTCGCTATTCCCGCACTGTGCTCTATGTAGATAAGGAACGCTTCGTCGAGCTCAGGATAGAAATGTACGACCAGTACGGCAAAGAAATTAAGCGCATGCTAGGAGCACGAGTCGAACTGATGAACGGCATCTGGGTGGCACGATCTACTACGATCATGAACCTTGTAACCAACCGACTCTCCAACATGGCTTTTCTCGAGATGCATACCGGCATCGATGTGCCCGATGAATTTCTGACTCAACGCACGCTCACTGATGCCGCCTTCAGAGAGACAGAGCTGGCAAAATTGCGCGCACAGATTGATTAATCGAAACACCGAGAATGATAGAAACAAAAAAAATCGCCGGCCTTGCCGTCGCCACCCTACTTACTGTGCTAAATTCTGCGAATGCGCAGGACGACATTTTAGTACTCGATGACGATGTGCCGTTCAACGGTGATTTCACATTTGACGACGATCTATTCAGCAGTGCTTTCGACGAAGGCAGTTCAGCCAATAGCAGTTCCTGGCTGGATGATTTTACTGTCAAGATTAGCCAGCAGTTTTCCGGACAGATAAACACTCACGGGATAGAGATTGCTCCCGGCATTACCCTTCCACGCGAGGCTGAGTTGGAAACCAATCGGCTTGGCGCCAATATTCGCTATCAAAATGCCTTTGCCCCCGGCTGGTTCTTGCAGGCAAGTGCGCAGATTCGAATTTATTTGCATGATGACTACCAGTTTAGGGCCGAGGGCGATTCGATCGATATTGAATCTCGCGGCAATGAATTCTTTCTACAACGTAGCTTCAATCAACACAGTATCAAGCTTGGTCGGCAGACCGTCGTCTGGGGAGAGACATCGGGGAATTCGGTGCTAGATGTAATCAACACCACAGAGTTTCGCGACTTCAATATCATCGATATCGAGGACGCTCGCCTCAATCAATGGATGCTAGTCTGGGATTACTTTGGCGAGGACTCCAACTTCTCCAGCTTCGTCAATCTCTATCCGGAATTCAATCCGGCTGCTGTGCGTGGTAGCCCCTTCTTCTTCGAACCAGAATTCAACCTCACCGACTACGAACGCGGCAGCAGTATGCTGATAGAAGCGGGCACGCAATGGCGTAAGTCGTTCCAGGGCAGCGATATATCCATCATGGCGGCCTATCTGTATGAGAATCAGCTGCGCCATGAAGACCCCGCAAGTCTCATGGGCGATGCCGTAGCCGAAACCAACGACTTCTTCCTATTAGGATTCAGCGCAAATCGGGCCATAGGCAAGTTATTACTGAATTTCGATTTGGCCTACAGCCACGATGTGCTAGCTGATAGTTTCAGCTTTCCCGGCACTGCGAGCCTCGCCAATCCTGTGAACCTGAAGAAAGATCAGATTGGCACCTCCTTCGGTTTCGAGTACGCCATCAGCAACGAACAGAGCGTCAGCCTGGGCATGCAAGCGCAGATGCTATTGGATGAAGACGAGGGTTTGTTGCCGGGGCAGTCACTGATTAACGACGGAGTGTTTGGAAGTTGGTTAGTTCGTTACAGCAATACGCTAATGAATAGCGACTTGGTTATCTCATCGACGCTGCAAGGCGATTTGGCTGCTAATTCTCTGCTGGCTCTGCTCGGTGCCGACTACACAATCAACGACAACTGGGCAATCGGCGGTCAAATAATCAGCATTACCTCGAATGAGGAATCTCCATTACTCTTCTTTGCAGAAGACGTCAGACTCTCTGCGACTCTAACCTATTCGTTCTAACTGTCTATCGATATTGAGACGTCTACGTTCTTTTCACTGCCCATCTCTTTCATCAACGTCCTCAGAAACAGCCACGCGCCAAACATTTCTAGTCCTTCTTCAACAGCAACTGCCATCATGTAAAACAGACTATCCGAATCCAAGTCTTCACTAAGCAGCTCGATTATTAGTGCGCCAGAAACAAAGATAAAACCGCTGAGAATGAATAATCCCGCTAGAGCGCGGCGCAGACGCAATAAAAAAGGTATGAACACAACTCCAATAACACTGACTAGTATCCCGCCGGGAATGGCCCAATTCATTTCTATAGAGCTGTTGAAAGTTTCGTGAAGCCCTGCAACCTCATCAATGGCGAGCAGCAAGAAACCTGCCGCCATCAAACTCCACTGCATTTTATCTGCTACCTGTTCAGAGCGTGCTATCAAGGCCAGAAAGAAAGCATTATTCAGTAAGAGGAAGCTGGAAAACCAAGTGGGAAGATTGTTCTCTTCATCAAGATCGAATAGCTGCAGCAGCAACCACTCCAATTCTTCGATCTGATAGTTATATTGATACAAGCCAATATGGATTAAAACTAGAAACACAGCAGTTACCAACAAGACGAGTGAATAACTTCTTGTGTTTATGCTGATCTGATAGCGTGAATCTAACATCAAGCTGTGCACCGTAATAGCTAAGCTACCAATAGTAATTGCTGAATTTTCTAAGAGCCACAAAAAAACGCAGCCGTAGCTGCGTTTTTTTTCAACAAGACTAAAATTCTAGTTCCCTAAGTTTGAGCCACACCGCAAAACAGTGTTCATGTCATACCAGAAGTTTGTTGTATCTTCCATGCGCAGTGAAACACTACTAGCTGTCGCGTCGTGCTCACAGAGTGTGTCATCGCCGAATGTGCCATCTGCGAAGACATCAGCCTCAAAAACGGCCTCATCACCTACGGCACATATCTTACCTGTGTAGCTTATTGCGACGGTGACAAATCCTAACGATTCGAGTGTCTCTTCATCGAAAATCTCTTCCAGTTCAATGAATGGATCGATCATATCCGCTACACAAACAAGTACTGGCGGCTCTGAATCGTCATCGCAATCACGATTGTGGCCTCTGCCACGCTTCTTCTTGTGTCCTTTGCCACTTTTGTCGCTCTTGCAGTGTCCGTAGCCCTTACCTCTCTTGTGGCTCTTCGCGCTCTTTTCACTTTTCTCACTCTTAGCGCTCTTGTCGCTCTTGCCACTTTTATCGCTCGATGCCATCGCATTGCTGGTAAGTACAGCAAGACAAAGTGTCATTATCAGTGTAACTAAACTCTTAAATTTCATATCGGGTTCCCTCGGTAATTACAATTCTTCATATACAGACGATTACAATAACTTTCTCACAATTCAGAGAAGCTGTCAGGAACTAGATAACACTTTCGGGGGATAGAGAGGGTAAAAACTAAAGCCTAGAAGGGCTACACGGGACAAAGCGGGTAATACCCTGCCTTTATCCCTATTAACTGTGGGCATTTCGAGCTGGATCTAGAACTTAATCGGTCGATCGAAGATCTCTTTATCGAACTCATCTTCCCAGTTAGCAACGGCTGTTGAGACCGATAGATCACCACCGATATTTACCGCCGTTCGCAGCATATCCAAAGGTCGGTCGAACGGCAGAATAAATCCAATCACAATGGCGGTCTGTTCTGGGCTCATTCCTATAGTCTGCGTAACCGCGGCAATGAGAAACAGCGAAGCACCAGGGACGGCAGCTGTACCTATAGACACCAACGTTGTCGAGCCCGCAATCAATACATAGTCCGTAAAAGCCAATTCAATACCAAAAGCCTGCGCGGCGAAGACAGAGACTATACCCACATACAGTGCCGTACCATCCATATTAATCGTCGCGCCAAGAGGCAAAACAGTAGAGGCGATAATGGGTCGAATGCCGAGATTCTCTTCGGCCACCGACATCGACACGGGCAGTGTTGCCGAACTAGACGAGGTTGAGAAAGCAACTAGCATTGCATCACGCGCACCACGAAAGAACATAACCGGTGACAACTTCAACGTAAGCTTAATAATGATAAGCCCATGAACTACGAGTAGATGGACAGCCGAGCCTATTACGACGGCCAGTGCCAAGGTAATAACATCAAGCAGTGCCCCAACACCTTGCGTTCCCGCTACCGAGGCAATCAAGGCGAACACACCAAAAGGTGCTACCTCCATAACCCAGTGGGTTATGCGCAGCATCATTTCGCTGCTGGATTCCATAAGATCGGCAACAGGCTTACCCTTCTCACCTATGGTCAGTAGACTCACGCCAACGAGCAAGGCGAAAAAGATAATCGCCAGCATATTACCCTCGGCGAGCGCTGCAATAGGATTAGATGGCACGATGCTCATCAAGCGTTCTGAGAGTGGAATAGCCACCTGAACTTGCTCAGGAGCAGTCGCAGAAAAATCCACACCGACACCAGGCTGCAGGATTACCGCCAGAATTAGTCCGATGGTGATAGCAGCTAAAGTAGTAGCCATATAAATGGCCAGTGTCTTAACGCCAAGCGAACCCAATTTACTCGGATCACCCATGGCTACAACACCCGAAATCAATGTTACGAATACCAGAGGTACAACGACCATGCGGATTAGCCTGACGAATAGGGTGCCTATCCAAGCAATGCTTTCAGAGCCTGGGCCCCAGATCATGCCCACTATCGCACCCAATACGAGCGCTATGAATATACGTTTCCAGAGAGCTGTTTCAAACCAGGCTGCGACCATCTTTTTCACCAATTATTGATTTTCTATTCTTTTCTCTCAAAGCAGCTCAATGAGTAGTAGACGCTGTTAACGTTCAAAGAGAAGGAGTTACAAATACCGCTTGCTAGGAGACTATAGAAATTCATACCATAGTTCCAGCCCAAAACCCCCAAACCCAGAGAAGCCAAGATGGCAGAGTGGATCCAAGGAACAGTAGTCGGCAACATTCACTGGACAGAAAACCTCTATTCATTGAAGATCAATGCCGATGTAGACACCTTCGTTGCAGGGCAATTCACCAGCCTAGCACTGGAAATAGAGGGCGAGCGCATAGCACGCCCTTATTCTTTTCTTAGCGCTCCCGGGCAGAATCCCTTGGAATTCTTTTTCTATACTGCCACTGGCGGCGTTCTCTCAAACGCCATGTTAGACCTGCGGGCAGGCGACGCAATCTGGCTAAAGAAGAAGGCAAATGGATTCTTCACCCTATCGGAAGTTCCCAGCTCAACAGATCTATGGATGTTCGGTACCGGTACCGGAATCGCACCCTTCTTCTCTATACTTAAGACGGAGGAGCCTTGGGAGCGATTCGAGAACGTGATATTGGTGCACGGTGTTCGCGCCAATGCCGACCTGCGCTATCAAGAGCTTATCGAGAACATTCAGCGCGATCGGCCAAAACGCTTTCAGTTTAAGGCGTTCGTGACACGAGAAGATGTTCCTGGCGCTTATCGCGGAAGAATTCCCGCCGCCATAATCGATGGCAGCCTAGAAGATGCCTGCGGCATGGGCCTCTCTCCCGAAAACTCTCAGATCATGCTATGCGGAAACCCGGACATGGTAAAAGACACAGTGGAGGCCCTTAAGAAGCGCGGCTTCAAAAAGAACCGTCGCCGCACTCCCGGCCAGATTACTGTCGAAAATTATTGGTAGCTCATCGCTTTACCCCAATCGGGCCAGCTTCCGCGAGTAGCTAAAGGCAGAGAAG
>JAESUV010000171.1 GCA_016762975.1 Gammaproteobacteria bacterium
CCGGTGCTACGCATTATTTCAAGTAAGCTGTCTTGCATACTACTTCCTTTTAACCTCGCTCAAAATGGCGATGTTAGGGCCAAGGCTGTTAGAGACTACGACACATAGTGAGGATTCATTAAGTCCCTTGTTGAATCAACATTGAGCGAATATGACCGATCGCTCGAGTTGGGTTCAAACCCTTAGGACAAACCGCAACACAATTCATGATCCCGCGGCAGCGAAATACACTAAACGGGTCCTCCAAGCCAGCTAATCTCTCCACATCTGCAGTATCTCTGGTGTCCGCTAGGAACCGATAAGCCTGCAACAAACCGGCAGGGCCGATGAATTTGTCTGGATTCCACCAAAATGAAGGGCAGCTTGTGCTACAGCAGGCGCAAAGTATGCACTCGTAGAGGCCGTCCAACTTCGCTCGATCTTCGGGCGATTGCAGGCGCTCGATTGCCGGTGGTGCAGTATCGTTGATCAAGTAAGGCTTAACCTTTTCGTACTGCTTGTAAAAAACCGACATGTCTACCACAAGATCGCGAATAACCGGCAGTCCCGGCAGAGGGCGTAACACCAACTTTCCACCAGGCTTAACCACCGATGACATCGGCGTAATGCAAGCCAAACCATTATTCCCATTTATGTTCATGCCGTCGGAACCACAGACACCCTCTCTGCAAGAACGGCGATATACAACACTGGAATCTTGCTGTTTTGCCAGCTCCAATACGTCTAGCACCATCAAGTCTTTGCCTTCAGGCAGCTGCACCTGAACGTCCTGCATGAATGGTTTTTCATCTGTATCAGGATTGTAGCGATATATGCTTACTAACACGGCTCACCCTTTAATATTTATAGCTGCTTATAACTGCACATAAAATGTGCAGGATTCATGTTCAGTTTTGACTCGTGACTCTACTAATAGGAACGCACCTGCGGTTCCATTGTAGGGACTGTCTTTGGCGAAAAATTCACGTCTCGTTTGCCTACGCGCTTGTCGCCCGGGAAATACATCGAGTGACACAACCAATTCTCATCGTCACGCTCACGGAAGTCATCGCGCGCATGCGCTCCACGACTTTCATTACGACCTTCTGCCGCAATCGCCGTAGCCTCTGCAACTTCAAAGAGATTTTCCAACTCCAGCGCTTCTATTCGTGCGGTATTGAATGTCTGGCTTTTATCTTCGAGGTGAACATTCGCTATACGCTCTCTCAAGGCGGCTAACTTCGCAATGCCGTCCCGCATAAAATCACCGCGACGGAATACGCCAAAATGATTCTGCATAACGTCCTGAAGCTCGGCGCGCAGCGTGGCCACGCTCTCGCCAGATTTCGATTCGTTGAGCCTGATCAACCTGTTCTGAGCCTGCTCTATATCCGTCTCAGATGCCTCTCTCTGCTCCATTCCCTGACGTAGCATTTCTTCGATATGCTTACCTGCAGCACGACCAAATACCACTAAATCTAACAAGCTATTTCCACCAAGGCGATTAGCACCGTGAACCGAGACACAGGCCACCTCGCCCACCGCGAACAAGCCAGGTATCACTTTATCGACGCCCTTCTCGTCTTGGGTTAGTGCCTGCCCATTCACGTTTGTCGGTATTCCGCCCATCATGTAGTGACACGTGGGCACTACAGGAATGGGATCTTTAATCGGATCTACATGTGCAAATGTCCGGGACAGTTCGAGAATACCCGGCAACTTAGAGTTCAGCACATCCTCTCCCAAGTGATCGAGCTTCAGCATGACATGATCGCCTTTTTCGCCACAGCCACGTCCTTCGAGAATTTCTAAAACCATAGAGCGAGCTACGACATCGCGGCCTGCTAAATCTTTCGCGTTCGGTGCGTAACGTTCCATGAAACGCTCGCCGTCTTTGTTGATTAGATAACCACCCTCACCGCGACAACCTTCCGTCACTAGCGTGCCAGCACCGTAAATCCCCGTTGGATGAAACTGCCACATCTCAATATCTTGCACTGGGAAGCCAGCTCGTAGGGCCATGCCCACGCCGTCGCCAGTATTGATCAGCGCATTGGTAGTGGATGCAAAGATGCGACCGGCACCACCGGTGGCGAACACTGTAGCTTTAGACTTAACAAAAACCGTTTCACCTGTCTCGATGCAGATTGCGATGACGCCAACAATCGCGCCATCTTGATTCTTAACCATGTCGGTTGCATACCATTCGTTTAAGAATGCGGTATTGCTCTTCAGGTTTCCCTGATACAAAGTGTGCAACAAGGCATGACCTGTCCTGTCAGCTGCCGCACAGGTTCGCGCAGCTTGACCGCCTTTACCAAAATTTTTGGATTGCCCGCCGAAAGGTCGCTGATATATTCGTCCGTTCTCCGTTCGCGAGAACGGCAGACCCATGTGCTCTAATTCAAAGACAGTCTGCGGCCCTTCGCTACACATGTACTCAATCGCATCTTGATCGCCAATGTAATCACTGCCCTTCACAGTGTCATACATGTGCCAACGCCAATCGTCATTCGGATCTGAGCTGCCTATTGCACAGGTGATACCACCCTGTGCCGATACGGTGTGCGACCGTGTAGGGAAAACCTTGGTAATAACAGCCGTGTTGTAACCTGACTGCGCGAGTTGCAAAGCAGCTCTCAATCCAGCGCCGCCTCCGCCAACTATTACTGCATCGAAAGATAGTGTACGCATGCCAGTCATCTAATTACCCCAGAAAATCTGAATGCCCCAGAGCAGGTAGACAGCGATCAGAAGCACGCAGCCTGCTTGAAACAATATTCTAAAAAAAGTTGCATTCACGCCTAGTTGCAAGGACGTCATATAGTCCGTCGAGATTGTCCACATACCGATCCAGGCATGGGCACACAACGCAAACAATGTGATCATGCTAAAGAAGCGCATCGCATTGCCCTCGAAGATCGAGCTCCATTTCTGAAAATCCATATCTGGATTCATCACAAAGTTAGCCAATATGCAGAGCGAATAAGCTGCCAGGATAATTGCGCTAAAACGCTGGATAACCCAATCGTAAAGACCGGAACGGCCTAAGTTCGTAACATTCGTTACCATATCCACACTCCAGCTGTGATGATCGCCACGGCAGACAAGGCGAGAGTAATGCAGGCTCCAATGAAACCGCCCTTCAGCGTTTCCCCGTAACCCAAATCCATAATTAGGTGTTTGATACCTGCTATCAGGTGATACAGCAGTCCGGACAAAACCGCCCAGGCGGCAAATTTCACAATTACGTTGTCCAGTAGTTCCAGAACTAGAGCGAAGCCAGATTCCGACTGCAGTGAAAGCTCCAGCAAATACAGCATCAAGGCGACGCCTACAAAGATGAAGGCGCCGGACAATCGATGTAGCAAAGATGTGACTGCTGACAAGGGGTACTTGAAGGTGGTCATGTCGAGATTTGTTGGTCTATTATCGTTCACTTTCTGCCCGTCGAGTTGGCCAATGAGAGTTGCGCTTCAATCGATCGTTGATCGCTTCGAATCTGCGCAAATAATTGAAATTAATACAACATTTCAGCGTGAAAACGGGCGAAATTATATGTCGTAAGACCACGTAATACAACGAATGTAGCAGCATTTCATTGATTAATGACAATATTCTGTCAAGCCACTCTTTGCCGTGCTCACAACTAACACCTACTGGGGATTCATGATCGATAATGCATCAGGATTAAGCACCGCGCATATCCTATTCCAAGCAGGCTAATGCGGCTGAAATAGCTATGAATAGTGAGGTTCAGCGCATAAAAATTTGACAAATAGCATGCACTCTACCTAGTATTGCCGTCCCTGTTCAGGCACTGGATAGGCCACAACACAAGCGCGAATGCAGCTGTAAGTAGTTGTTTCCCCGAAAGAAAGACCAATATAACAGTAGTTTCAGGAGTCACGCATGAGCGAAAAAAAGGCCCAGTTAATCATTGACGGTGTTGATAAACCTATCGATCTTCCCGTTTATGAAGGCACTACTGGCCCAGACGTAATCGACGTCAGCAGCCTGGTCAGCCAAGGCTTTTTTACCTACGATCCCGGCTTTATGTCCACAGCAGCCTGCGAGTCGGACATCACATTCATCGACGGTGGCAAGGGTATTCTTCTTCATAGAGGCTATCCGATCGAGCAACTGGCGGCGAATGTCAGCTTTCTAGATACCTGCTTCCTGCTCTTGAATGGCGAATTACCGAATTCCACTGAGAAAGCAGAGTTTGAGAACACCATTCGCTACCACACTATGGTCGATGAACAGATTCATGACTTCTTTAAGGGTTTTCCGCGCACCTCTCATCCAATGGCGATGCTAATGAGTGTGGTTGGGGCCCTTTCTGCGTTCTATCATGACAATCTGGACAACGACAATCCAGAGCACCGCAAAATAGTTGCCCACAGAGTTATTGCCAAGATGCCAACGCTTGCGGCTATGTGCTACAAGCACGGCGTAGGTCAGCCCTTCATGTACCCGCAGAACGACATGGGATTTGCTGAGAATTTCTTGCACATGATGTTCGGCACTCCTTGTGATGCCCCGAATGTAAGCCCGATTCTCGCGAAGGCAATGGATACCATCTTCCTACTGCACGCCGATCACGAGCAGAACGCATCGACGTCCACCGTGCGACTAGCCGGCTCATCAGGTGCCAATCCTTATGCTTGCATAGCCTCTGGCATAGCAGCACTGTGGGGGCCTGCTCACGGCGGCGCGAACGAGGCAGTACTCGCGCAACTGGCCGAAATCGGCGACGAGAAGAATATCGAAGGCTATATCCTGCGCGCCAAGGACAAAGACGACCCGTTTAGACTGATGGGCTTTGGTCACAGGGTGTATAAGAATTTTGATCCGCGCGCCACAGTGATGCGCGAGATATGCAATGAAGTGCTCGATGAATTGGGAGTCGAAGACGACCCTCTGTTCAAGATCGCTCGCAAACTAGAGAAAATTGCCTTGGAAGATGAGTACTTCATAGAGCGCAAGCTCTATCCGAACGTCGACTTCTACTCAGGTATTATTCTTAAAGCCATTGGCATTCCGACCAGCATGTTCACGGTAGTATTTGCTACTGGCAGAACTCCAGGCTGGATTGCACATTGGGATGAGATGCTTAGTAGTCCTTTCCGTATTGGCAGACCTAGACAGCTTTACAAAGGTCATACAAAACGCGACATTAAAACCTAAACTACGTGGCTACCGCCTCCTATGGCGGTAGCCGAAATTCTGTTTCCCCCACCTCTTGGCAAAGTAACAACTCGCCTAATTTTCTGTTTTCTCAGGCGCAGCTATGCACCGCAAAGGCAGCTATGCATTGCCGTGGATAAACCGTAAAGGAAATTGGTGGAGCCTAGCGGGATCGAACCGCTGACCTCAACACTGCCAGTGTTGCGCTCTCCCAGCTGAGCTAAGGCCCCATGACCATTYGAGGGAAGGCGCATTCTAAGCACAGTMGTAGAGCCTGTCAACGCAGTCCTGAGTTRAGACTNAAAACATTAGAAGTTGCGGAATTCTTTTTCCAGYRYTTTCGCCTGTTTCTTRGAGAGTCCACCCAAKACTGCAATGGCCTGACGAATTCGYGCACGCGTTATATCGATACCYAGTATCAGTATGGACTCAATCACGGAGGTGGATACGGCYTTACCRCTYAGAGCYACRAACAAGGGRAATARAAAGTCCCTTATCTTAATTTCGAACTTAGCAGCCAGCGCCTGCAGCTCCTCTTCGACAGCATCTCTGCYYAACTCTTCYAATGCCTCCAACTTCCACAAGGTGAACTGTARAATCTTCGCTTGTAGGGCCGAATCGATAGACTTGTGAGCGAAACTCTCTTCAGAAATCTCCAGCGAGCCATCGATAAAGAAACCGCCGAGAGACACAACATCGCTGAAGCGCTCCACACGCTGCTTCAAAAGCGGCACTATCTGTGCAACTTTCTCGGGTGAAAATGCCCAAGCCGCAAAGCGCTGAGCAAACTCTTCATCAGAAAGCTCCTCACGAATATACTTACCGTTGAGCCAATCGAGCTTTTCAATATCGAAGATTGGTCCACCTAAAGAGACTCTGCTTATATCAAAGCTCGCCTCCATCTCACTAAGCGAGAACTTCTCTTCTCCGGTCGGCATAGTCCAGCCCATCATGCCCAAGTAATTCAGCAATGCTTCCGGCAGATAGCCCATTGCCTTGTAATAACGAATGCTGGTAGGGTTTTTACGCTTACTCAGCTTGCTCTTATCTGGATTTCGCAGCAGTGGCATGTGGCAAAAAACTGGCGCTTCCCAACCAAAATACCGATAAAGCAAAACATGTTTAGGCGTCGAGTTGATCCATTCTTCACCGCGAATGACATGAGATATTTCCATCAAGTGATCATCAACTACATTGGCGAAATGGTAGGTCGGCAAGCCATCGGATTTGATCAATACCTGCATGTCGATCTGTGACCATGCAATGCTGACGCTACCACGTAGCATATCTTCAAACTCACACTCCCCTGAGCTCGGGATCTTCATGCGAATAACATGTGGCTCAGCAGCCTCACATTTACTCTCACACTCCTGCTGAGAGAGGCTCAAGCAATGACCATCGTAACCCGGCTGCGCTTTATCTTGCATTTGCTGCTGGCGCACCTCATTAAGTCTTTCAGACGTACAGAAACAGCGAAAGGCAGAGCCGTTATCTAGAAGTTGTTGAATGTGATCGGAATAGATTTGAGAGCGCTCGCTCTGTCGATACGGACCCGCCGAACCTTCAACGCCTGGACCTTCATCCCAAGACAATCCCAGCCATTTAAGTGAGCTCAAAATATCCTGCTCTGACTTGTCGGTGCTACGCGCCTGGTCGGTGTCTTCGATGCGCAGCACAAAATCACCGCCATGCTGATGGGCAAAACAACGATTGAACAAGGCTATGTAGGCCGTACCAACGTGGGGGTCTCCTGTTGGAGACGGCGCAATGCGCGTGCGAACTTTGTTCATATTTTTCTACTCGGAACAATTCATGGACAATTCATGGACAACTCATGGACAACTCAGTGTTCGAGGGACATGATGCCCTTCTCACGAGAGGCGAGATTATACGCGATTCGCCTTTGATTCCCATCATAGACAGTTTAGTCAGCTACTTCTTGACAAGCTTTGAGGCATTCGCTACAACCGGCACCCTGCTCCTCGCACGGCTAACACGGCGACTTCGTTAACAGCTTAGGTACATTCATTGAACAGTGCGAACAAACAACTTTGCAATAGCGAGACAGCAAACACGGCAGCGACTCTAAGTCACCGCTTCTGCGTTGCCCCGATGATGGACTGGACCGATCGCCACGATCGCGTATTCCTTCGCCAACTCTCCACGCACGCCCTACTCTATACGGAGATGGTAACGAGTGCGGCACTCAAGCACGGCGACGCACAGTATCTGTTGCAACACAGCCCCAACGAACACCCAGTCGCCTTGCAATTAGGGGGTAGCAACCCTGTCGAGCTAGCCGAAGCGGCAGTCCTCGCAGAACAAGCAGGATATGACGAGATAAACCTCAATGTCGGTTGCCCAAGCGATAGGGTACAGTCTGGCGCCTTCGGTGCCTGTCTCATGGCCGAGCCAGAACTCGTTGCCAGATGTATAAACAGCATGCGCTCGAGTGTTAGTTTGCCGGTTACCGTGAAGTGCCGAATAGGCATTGATGACCGTGACTCACAGGAAGAATTAGAAGACTTCATCGGCACTGTTGCCGATGCCGGATGCAATACATTTATAGTTCATGCACGTAAGGCGATCCTGTCTGGTCTTAGCCCGAAAGAGAATCGTGAGATTCCACCACTGAAATACGCAAGCGTCTTTGCCGTGAAGCGGGCCTTCCCTGCGCTTTCCATCATCATTAACGGTGGAATTAAAACACTACAGGATGCCGAGTCACTTCTCGAGAACACAGACGGCGTTATGTTGGGCAGAGAAGCCTACCAGAACCCGTTCATACTTAATGAAGTGGATGCTACTTTCTTTGGCGCGGCAACGAATACACAAACGCGTACCGAAGGACTACAGAAATTCATACCCTATGTTGAACTAGAATTAGAGCGCGGCACACCACTGCATTACATGACGCGACATATTTTAGGATTGTACAAGGGCCAGAAAGGCGGCAAGCAATTTCGCCGTCACCTAAGTGAAAACAGCTACAGTAAAACTGCCGGTATCGACGTTTTACTCGATGCTATTTCCTACGTAGACTAAGGCGACACTAGCCCAATTTAAACTTGTGAAGGAAGAATTACATGATCGAAGCGATTAAGAGTTTCTTTGAGAACAAACTAGCGAAAAAAAATCAAGAAGAAGCACCGAGCTCGGTAGTGAGCAGGGTCGATCTCACCTGCGCGGCATTACTAGTCGAGGTGATGAATTCCGATCATGAGTTGGACGAACGCGAACATCAAGAATTCATGGCCGTGCTTCAGAAAAGTTACAATATTGCAGAGTCTGACCTAGCAGAACTAACCCAGTTAGCGAAGGACGAGGCCTATGAAGCCACCTCGCTGTACGAATTTACCAAATTAATAAACGACAGCTACGATTACGAACAGAAAGTAGGACTGATCGAGAACATGTGGCGCATCGCCTTCTCCGACAAGCGTCTAGATAAATACGAGGATCACCTAATACGGAAGGTATCGGAGTTGATCTATGTTTCTCACAGCGACTTCATCAAGACAAAGCTCAAAGTCAGAATCACTGAATAAGAACGAATAGAGCAGGCAGAAGAATCAGACAGTTTAGAAATTACCGAAATCGCCGAACTCATCTTCAACTTGACCGTCAGCCACGAGGTAGTCTCTGCGCTGCACATAGGCTTCACGAACGAATAGATAGCGATCGCCAATTATCAATTCGTCCAGTGCGAGCAGACCTGCGCGTGAATCGGTCTCCTTTACTAAGAATAAGGTGAGACGTAACGACTCCTCATCGTGATACTGAATTGGATTGAACAACGTATCCAAAACCAAACCGAAAGAGTCTCTAACATTGCTCGCACCGAACACTGGCAGCATGACATAAGGGCCAGCACCCACTCCCCAGCGGCCCAAAGTCTGCCCGAAGTCTTCCTCGTTCTTATATAGACCAAAACTGCTGGCGACATCAAGAACACCACCCAAGCCCAGGGTAGAGTTGACCAAAAGCCGGCCCGAGTCATTCATCGCGGCGCCTAGCTTCAACTGCAGCAAGTCATTTACGAAGACATTGATATCATCGATATTGTTGAAGAAATTACCAATGCCCTGCCGCGCGACCCTAGGTATAAATAAAGTATAGGCCGATGCTACCGGCCTAACGATGAGCTGGTCGAAATAGTCATTCAACCTAAATATGCGCTCATTCGTTTCTCGCCATGGATCATTGGTCTGCGC
>JAESUV010000073.1 GCA_016762975.1 Gammaproteobacteria bacterium
ATCACTCTTGAGTTAGGCCCGCTAAGCTAGTAAATACGCTTGCCGGAACTGCTACCCGAAAGAGGCGCTTATTCTAATGCCTAAGTGCCCCAAGTCAAGCTGAACTCGCGGCTTTCTGGCATTTCTTACGGCTTTGGCTGCAGTTCGCTCCAGCCTGCTCGAAAATACTGCATTCCCGAGCTGATACTTAACACTGCAGCCAGGTAGATTAGGCCGTAGCCCAACATTAATACCCATTCCGGCAGGCTTGGATTGGCCAGCAAGAGCGTGATGATGGCGAGCATTTGTACCGTTGTCTTCAGCTTGCCCGAGAATTTGACTGCCACTTTGTCTTTTAGCCCTTTCGCCGCCATCCATTCTCGCAGCGCCGATACCAGCATCTCCCTAGCGATGATAATGCCTGCGGCTAATAGCAGGGCCGGGTATATCGAAACCAGCATGATGAGCATGATTGCGACCAATAGCTTGTCTGCAACAGGATCCAGAAAGGCGCCAAGCTCCGAGGTCTGATTAAGCTTCCTTGCGAGAAAGCCATCCAGCCAGTCAGTCAGGCTCGCTATCGAAAACAGGATAGCCGCTAAGAGGTGACTTGATTGTGTGTCTAGGTGGTAGCAATAGATAACCACCGGAATGAGGACGACTCGACTAATCGTAGCAATATTTGCCCAGTTCATATTAGTTTCTTATTTACCCTTCGTCGTTTCGCGCCTAAACACAAAATAATTTATTCTTTAATTACAGAGAGTTGTACTCTAAAAGCGAAGTAAACAGTAGATTACTCCTCGAAAACTTGAAATAGCCTTGAAGTTAGCGGGATCAACTAGCGTGTAAGTACTCATATATGTTCTCGGCCAATTTCTTACTTATCCCAGTAACTTTTGCAATTTCTGACTCACTCGCTCTGCTGACCTCCTGGTACCCGCCGAAATAGCGCAGCAGTTCGCGCCTGCGTTTCGGCCCTAAACCTGCTATCTCTTCCAGTGTCGATTGCTTGCGCGCCTTGGCACGCCTAGCTCTGTGGCCGGTGATGGCGAAACGGTGGGCCTCGTCTCTTACCTGTTGCAGCAGATGCAGAGCGCCGGATTCTGTCGGTATAACGATTTCCTTGAAGCGGCCATCCTTGAGCAGAAACAGTGTCTCCTGCCCTGCGCGCCGGCTGATACCCTTGGCGATGCCTAGCAGCTGAATCTCAGGCAGCTGAAACTTGTCCATAACCTTCTTCGCCTGGGTGAGCTGGCCCTTGCCACCGTCGATAAGCAGGATGTCTGGAATCTTCGCCTCACCCTTGGCAAGCCGCGTGAACCGGCGGTCTAGCAGCTGCTCCATGGCCGCGTAGTCGTCGCCTCCAGTAATGCCCTTGATGTTGAAGCGGCGGTAATCACTCTTCACCGCGCCGCCCTCGTCGAATACGACGCAGGAACCTACGGTGCCCTCGCCTGAGGTATGACTGATATCGAAGCACTCTATTCGAGCTGGAATAGATTCAAGTCTAAGAGAGTCTTGTAACTGTTTAAAACGTTTAACTATATTTTGTTTATTACTTACATAGGCATGCAGTGATTCACGGGCATTCGTCACCGCCAGCTGCAGCCATTTGGCRCGRTGYCCRCGCACRCGCATAGAAAGCTTCACCTTGCGGCCTGCCACGTAGATCARGGCCTCTTGCAGRCCCTCCGCGCCCTCGAGCACCGTAGGCACGATGATCTCTGCCGGAATATTCGCCGCCTTGTCRTCSCCTAGATAGGATTGGGACAGGAAGGCTGAGAGCAGATCACCAATGCCGTCCGCCAACTTAAAGCGTGGATAGAAGCTCTTGCTGCCGATGACGCGACCGGCACGAACATAGATGACGTGCACACAGACGTAAGACTGCATGATCTCGGCAGCCACCACGTCCGCGTCGTCGCCTTGGTTGGCTACGACCTGATCCTCTTGCATGCGCCGCAGCCCCATTATCTGGTCCCGCAGCACAGCAGCCCGCTCGAAGTTCTCCTGCGCCGCCGCGGCCTCCATGTTCGAGGTCAGCTCCTTGATTAAGTCGTTACTCTTGCCTTGCAGAAACAGGGTCGAGTAGTGCACGTCCTTCGCGTAGTCCTCAACGCTGATAGCCTTCACGCAAGGCGCCGTGCAGCGGTCTATCTGATATTGCAGGCAAGGCCTAGATCGGTTGTTAAAATAACTGTCTTTACATTGTCTTACTTTGAATACCTTTTGTAATACTTGAAGAGTTTCGCGCGTGGCATTAGCACTAGGATAGGGACCGAAAAAACGCCCTGCTCGCTTGCGGCTACCGCGATAGAAGCCCAGCCTAGGGTAGTCATCCTTGCTAGTTAACAAGATGTAGGGATAGGACTTGTCGTCCCGCATCTGGATATTGTAGGTCGGTCGGTGGCTCTTGATTAGCGTCTGCTCTAAGAGCAGCGCCTCTGTCTCGGTGTTGGTGACGGTAATCTCGATGTCTTGGATCTTAGCAACCATCGCCATCGTTTTACTGTTCAGGCCAGAGGCTCTGAAATAGCTGCTCACCCTATTCTTCAGGTTGCGCGCCTTACCCACATAAATCACCTCAGCTGACTCATTCAGCATGCGGTAGACGCCTGGACGGCTACTGAGGTGCTCGAGGAAGTGTTTGTAATCGAATGGCTTTCTGACTTCTGCTGACATAATCCTGCTAGCACTGCGCGGTTAGCGGCATTGAGGTCGATTGACTGGAGTTATAGGCAGGTTAGCCGAAGCCGCCCGCAGTCTCAACTGCGGGCTTAACATTGGCGCTAAAGCATTTGACTGCTCGAAGGAAAATCAAACAAATGGAGGTGCTAGGCCTCACTCGATTCAACCACCGACTTAACTGGCGATGGAGTCAAAGCTCGGTAGGTCATCATATTCACGCGTATCGTCGGCCAGACCATGCCTAACGGCCAGTATCGTGAGCTCTACATCACTGCGGATGCCTAGCTTCTCGAAAATGCGGTAGCGATAGCTGTAGACCGTCTTAGGACTTAGCTCCAGATAAGTCGATATCTGACTCACCTTTTTGCCATCWGTCAGCATTTGCGCAATCTGTAGCTCCCTACGGGATAGCTTATCGAACAGCCCSCCGCCGCCATCATYGCCAAAGGGGTCTACAGCRAGACGGGTAGCCACACTCTGCGTGACRTAGTGATCGCCGTTGTTTACCACGCGAATCGCCTTCAACAGCTCCTCGACRGGCACGCTCTTGGTAATGAAACCCTTCGCGCCTGAACGCAGCATCTGCGARGGAATGACGCCGCTAGCYACRCTRGACATCGCGACYAYCTTAGAATCYGGCGACYGCTTCAGTATCTCGCGTGTGGCTTCGATGCCYCCCAGACCCGGCATACGCGCRTCCAACAARATTATGTCCGGTGTTTCATAAATATTTTYATAGTAATWATSGTTTGAATTCAGMTCACTAGGCGCAGARTGTGAGAGATATTCTARAACYTCYTCACCACTGCTTAGCTGCCCAATAACGACCATGTCCGGCGCATCRCTYAGCAAGCGGGCCACACCTTCACGAACTAATTCATGGTCATCAACTAACAGGATCGAAATTTTCTTAAGCGGAGTAATTTGCACGTATAAATTCCTTTAAGGGGATTCGGACTACTTATTGTTAGCTTTGCAGGGCATTTCCCCCAAAATCCCTAGCAGTCCGTAATTAGTAGCATAGTGTGATCTGGGGCACAAATTGGAGAATCTAAAACGGGAGCTGGTTCACACTTTTGAAGTTTAGGGGCGGAACTGTACTGAATAGATTAAAGTTTTCTAGAGTTGTCAGACTGAGCAAGCAGGGCTAAACGATCCAAACCTCGGTCTGCAAGGCGATGCCGAAGCTCTGTAGAACCGAACTACTCATATCTTGAGCGAGCAGCACAACATCTTCCCCTGACGCATTATCACGGTTCACTAAAACCAGCGCATGGTTCTCATGCACTGCGGCGCCGCCTCGCTGCCTGCCTTTCCAACCCTTCTGATCGAGCAACCAAGCCGCTGGTACCTTCACTAATTCAGGGTCCTCGGTATCCCACGCCGGAAGCTCTGGGTAAGATTCACGCAGGCTCGCCAGCTTGGCCCTGGAAATAACGGGATTCTTAAAGAAGCTCCCCGCATTGCCAATCTGCTTGGGGTCAGGCAGCTTACTGCTGCGGATAGCGCAGACAGCATCGAAGATACCCTTTGAGGTCACTTCCCGCCCTGCAAGCGCAGCCGCAAGCCCAGCGTAGCCTAGCTGCGGCGCGAACTCTAAGGCCAGTTGTAGCGTCACCGAGAGAACCACCAGCTTCTGCCCTGGGTCCTGCTTAAAGATGCTGTCGCGGTAGGCAAACTGACAATCCGCCTTACTCATGTGCCGAATCTCGCCGGTCTTTAAGTCAAAGGCCTCTAATTCCACGAAGAACTGCTCCAGCTCTACCCCATAGGCACCAATATTTTGAATTGGGGCGGCACCGACAGTACCTGGAATAAGTGCTAAATTTTCAATACCATACAAAGAGTTCTTCAAGCAAAACTTAACAAGATCATGCCAGCTCTCTCCGGCAGCGACGCGCAACAATCCTGCACCTGGCAGTTTCTCTGTGCCTCTATTGTTCATGTACAGAACCAAGCCCGGATAGTCCTTTATGAATAGCGTATTACTGCCCTGACCTAGCACCATCACCGATAGACGCTTGGACCCCGCAAATTCACGCGCCTGCCGCAGGTCCCCGGGATCTTGTATATCAGCGAAGTACGCCGCCGTCTGACTTACGCCAAAACTGTTGTAGGGCGTTAAGTCGACCTGTTCCTGTATCTCAAGCGTCACAGCTATTGCTCCGTCTCGGCATTGGGCAGCTCACGTTCTAGCTGTTCTAGCAGACGCCGGCACGCGCCCTCGACTAGGTCTAACACTCTCTCGAAGCCCTGCCCGTCACTGCCGAAGTAAGGGTCCGGCACTGATTCTGTCTCACTAGTGGAGTAGTCGAGAAGCAATTGAACCTTGGCCTTACAGCCTCTAGGCGCAACATTCTCTAGGTGATGCAGATTGTCTGCGTCCATGGCCAGCACATAGTCGAAGTCGTTAAAATCATTCGCGGTCACCTGCCTGGCAATCTGTTCTTGCAGGCTATAGCCACGGCGCTGCGCCGCTACAATTGATCTTGGGTCTGGATGGTCACCGAGGTGATACCTACTGGTGCCAGCAGAGTCAACTTCAATAGATTCGCTTAAGCCTTTATTTTGTATTAGTTTTTCTAGCACGCCATGGGCTGTAGGTGAGCGACATATATTGCCGAGACAGACCATCAAGACTCTAATCTTGCACTCAAGAGGGTTTTCGTCATTGGCGTTAGGCTGCGTAGGCAAGTTAGCTAGTCCCTAAGTCTTGCCGGCACTGATATGTGCGCGTACAAGTTCTAGGTCTCTCTCGGTATCAACACCAGGAGGGATGCTCTCGCTAGACACGGCCACATGAATGCCTATGCCGTTGTACAACGCCCGCAGTTGCTCTAGCTTTTCGTTCACCTCTAATTCACACACAGGCCATTGGACGAACTGATTGAGCACGGCRACTCGGTAGGCGTAGATACCAATGTGGCGRTAGCAGTTCTTCGCCGARGCGCTGCCCTGCCAAGGGATAGTGGCACGRCTGAAATACAGCGCATGSCCYCGAGARTCGATCACMACCTTCACRCTGTTCGAATCRCCGATCTCYTCCTTGTTGGTAATCGACTCACAAAGCGTGGCGATKCCAACTTCAGAATTTTGTTGAAGATTMTCCGCTACCTGATTGATTACACTSGGAGGAATTAGAGGTTCGTCCGCCTGCACATTGACCACTAAGTCRGATACAGMCATCTGCAACTGGACGCTGACTTCTTGAATTCTATCGGTGCCGGATACATGMGAGCTCGATGTCATACACACTTGTGCACCGAACCSCTSCGCTGCCTCTTGGATSCGCACATCGTCGGTRGCGATGATGACCCTGTCGGCCTTACTCTCTAGTGCGCGCTCGTAGGTGTGCTGTAGCATCGGCTTACCACAGATATCCAGAAGCGGTTTTCCAGGCAGGCGCGTCGCCGCATAACGCGCTGGAATAACGACGCTAAAGCTCATCGATACTTCTCGCATTCTTCTAGAGATAACTCCCTAGCTTCATTGCTGAGCATCACCGGCACATCGTCGCGAACTGGATAGGCCAATGCATCAGGCAGGCAGATCAATTCCTTCCCCAGCTGATCGTACTGCAATTCACCCTTGCATATGGGACAAGCAAGAATGGTTAAAAGTTTTTGGTCAAGCATAAAAAGACTCCCGATTCTTCGCCTAGGCGAAGGTAACAAGCCAGTTGCAGTTTTTAGTCTAAGGGATTGTTTCTAAAGAATGGAAACTTGCCGGATGTCGTCGATTAGACGCTCAACAAATTGACTCTCAAGATTCACTTCTACCGATAGATACCAAAAATTGYTTTTGGCGAACTGCCGACATTTTACCGCATCCTTCTCTGTCATTACGACMGGTTGATGCACATCAATGCCCTGCTGCTCGAAATCGGCGGCGGTGAAGCGGTGGTGATCGGGAAAACTGAAGGTYTCTACTTGATACGGCAAGCGCYCCAACAACGCGTAGAAGCGCTGCGGATTGCCAAGCGCGGTAACTGCCTGCAACTTRTTRCCCATATTAAATGGMGCRCCAGMGAAGGGRCGYKTCTGCCCTGTGACTAGATTGACGAAGTTGCGCGGYTCCAAKTGCATCGTACTCGCRSCCRCCAGTTGTGGAATTTCCCTAGCAGGCTCGCCGTTTACGACGATGTATTGAACCTCTTTCARRCGRSTCATTGGCTCCCTGAGCGGGCCGGCAGGCAKGCAGAAGCCATTGGAGAACAGCCTCTGRCCRTCCACCACTACAACCTCCARATCACGGTACAGCTTGTAGTGCTGCAAGCCGTCATCGCTCAGCACYACATCCACGTCYTCATGMAGAAGCAGAGCMTGCAACGCCRCATTGCGGTCCGGRTCGACATAGACGGGGCAGCCGGTCTTTTCCGCAATTAGAAATGCCTCGTCACCGGATTCATGCACATCGCTGTCGCCATTAACTGCTAACGGATAGCTAGGCGCATCTCCGCCATAACCGCGGCTGATGATGCCGGGCTTGAACCCTGTTTCTGCAATTCTTGAGAGAGTGAGATTAGCAAGGGTGTCTTGCCGGTACCGCCCAGTGAAATATTCCCGATAACAATGACAGGTGCGCTCAGATCTGCTGGACGTTCTTTTGACTGCTGAATTGATCGCCGGACCTTCGCTAGCACTTGAAATAACACAGACGCTGGCCATAATAAAATCAACCACCCTGCTCTTTTGTGCCATGCCTTTTCTAGAAAGCTCATTCAGCTGTTGCCACAGCATTCTCCGAGAACTGTTTCGCGTGAAGTTTTGCGTAATTTGCCTGCTTGGCAAGTAATTCTTCGTGAGTACCAGACTCGATAATTCTTCCCTGCTCCATGACTAATATCAAGTCCGCGTTCTCGATTGTCGACAACCTATGAGCAATAACGAATGTAGTCCTTCCTGCGCGTAAAGTGTCTAAGGCTTCCTGAATACGCATCTCCGATTCCGAATCTAACGCCGAGGTTGCCTCGTCGAAGATCAAAATAGGCGCATCCTTCAATAACGCCCTGGCAATCGCAATGCGCTGACGCTGACCGCCAGACAACAACACGGCATCGTCACCAACCGGCGTGTCCATACCCTGCTCTAACTGCTCGATAAACTCCATCGCATGTGCATCGTTAGCTGCCTTAGTTGTCTTCTCATGGTCGATCGCACTCTCTCCGTAGGCGATGTTCTCCTCTACCGTGCCATTGAATAGCACGACCTGCTGAGAGACTAGTGAAATATTTTCACGCAGGCTCTCCAGCTTTATGTCCTTCAAGGGCACACCGTCTAGCGTTATCTCGCCTTGCTGAAAATCATAGAATCGGGCAATGAGACTCACCAGGCTGGACTTGCCGCTACCGGACTTTCCGACCAGCGCGATCGTCTGCCCTGGCTCGGCAACGAAACTAATATCAGCAAGCGTCTGCACCCCCTCTTTATAGGAGAAATTCACATTGCTGAATTCGACACGCCCCTTTGCCCTGTCCAACACCTGCGTGCCGGTATCTTTTTCCAACTCTTCATCGAGCAATTCGAAGATACTAGCCGCCGCCGAAAGCCCGCGCTGTATCACCGCGTTGATCTGCGTGAGCTGGCGGATAGGCTTGGCTAACAAGCCAGCCGCACTTAGAAATGCCACGAAGTCGCCTGGCGTGTTAGTGGCAAAGAATTCGGGAGACATAGCGAACCAGACTAATGCGGCGATCGCTGTACTGACTATCAGCTGAATCAGTGGTGTGCTCGCGCTACGCGTAAGCACCATCTTCATATTCTGCACGCGGTTCTTCTCACTCGCAGCAGACAGCCTATTACTCACGTAGTCTTCTGCATTGAATGCGCGAATGACGCGATAGCCCTTGATCGTCTCAGTGGTAATCTGCGTCACATCACCCATCGAATCTTGAATCTGCGTGCTATAGCGGCGGAACTTCTTCGACGCTATCGAGACGACCTTGCCAACGACCGGCGCGATGATAAGGAAGGTAAGGCTGAGCTTCCAATCCATGTACACCAAATAGGCTAGTAGCCCGACGACAGTGAAGCTTTCTCGCACGATGACGGCGACCGCATTACTGGCGGCGCCGGCAATCTGCATAACATCGTAGGTTAATTTTGAGACCAGCCGCCCCGAGGAATTCTTGTCGAAGTAACTTGCTGGCAAGCGGATTAATCGGTCGATTAGCTCGCAGCGTAATTTGTGCACGAGATGGTTGGATATGCCTGCAAGATAGTAGCTGCCCATGAACCCACCGAGTCCGCGCACAGCCGCCAAGCCGATAAAGGCCAACGGGCTCAATACGCGCAAAGCGGCATAGTCTTCAGCGGCAATTGCATCAACGGTCCAGCCCAGCCACCAGGTGGCTGCGGGGACGGTAAGCGCAAAGATGATGTAACCGGCCATCGCCGCGGCGAATAGCATTCGATGCGGAATCACATAGCTGAACAGCCGCCTGTACAGACGCCAGCTCTCTTCCTTACCTATTTTTCGATTCGGTTCGCTCATAACAAGTCAGCTGGGTTAGATTCCGGTTGTTCAATTTCTTGCGGTCGCTGGGTTGCGATGTTGAGCCGTGTAAATCCAGATTGACCAATGCCATCCATCGCCGTTACCACCGATTGATGAGTAGCCTCGGCATCGG
>JAESUV010000172.1 GCA_016762975.1 Gammaproteobacteria bacterium
TGCTAGCAAGAGAGCAATCGGCAAGTCAATTTACTGCCCATGCCTTCGCAGATTCCCAAGCAAAGTATGAGATAGACCAGGATATGTTGCGAGAGGATTTGGTTAATCCATTRATCGGAAATCCYTATGGRGTCGAATTTGGAATTACCGTCGGCGATGTGGTTTATGACAACCTCGGGCTGTACGATCGCCACAAGGCAATGATGGCATTGATGGGAATACCGCAGTGGAATTTGCCAGGTAATCACGACATCAACTTCGCCTCTCCCGATGCAATCTTTGCTAACGAAACCTTCAAGACTCATTTCGGACCCACTTACTATTCATTCAACCAAGGCAACGTCCATTTCGTAGCGCTGAACAATGTCGAATATGCCGGCTATGGCAAACAGTTTGGCAACTCTGGTTACCGCGGCTATATCCCAGAGCATCAAATCGAATGGCTGGCGCAGGATCTTGCCAACGTTTCTCCTAGCAAGCTCATTGTTATCGCGACTCACATTCCACTAATAAGCGAAGCCGATGACGATCAGTCTGAACCCCATAGCGGCCCTGGAACCCAGAACTTTTCGAGACTGTTAGAAGTCCTCAAACCGTTTTCGAATATTTATGGCATAGCCGGGCATGACACAAGCAATAGCTGGAAGAGTGAAGTGAATCATAGTCATGGTTGGCAGGGACAACCGTGGATAGCGCACACTCTGGCCGAGGTTCGCGGCAGTGGTTGGTCTAAAGGCCTCAGCGATGCCCGCGGCGTGAGAGACTCGTTAATGGAGGACGGTAATCCTAACGGCTTCTATGTCTTAAGGTTTGACGATACTGCCGTTACTCCCGACTTTATCCCCTTCCCGTTCGGCCCTGATGCACAGCAGCGATTGCGCATCACCCTCGACCCAGCATTGTCCGAAATCGAGGGCGGCAGTATCAATCGCGGCGCTGTTCAGCCGAACACGAAAGTAGTTGTGAATCTCTTCGACGGCGGGGCGCGAGACTCGGTATGGGCATCCGTAGATGGTGGGGAGGCGCAGACGATGATCTATGCGGTGCGAACAGACCCATTCATGGAGAGACTCGATAGCAGATACCAGAATACGGATTACCAATACAGCCCCGCGGCGCGCTCTGCCCATATTTGGGAAATGAATCTGCCAGCTGGCTTAGGCGAGGGCTTGCATACTATCGAAATTCAAACTGAAGATGAATTTGGCCAAATTCGCGAGGGAGTAATGACATTCGAGATTATCGATCAATCGATCTGATCTACTTGATATCCGGTAACACCGGCATCCCGATTTTTAGCACTTGCCGCGTACTTCGTAGAATCGCCCAGAGAATGTTGTCATCAATCGTGCGATCCCAGGCGATGCCCTGACCATTCAGCCCTAGCAGCCGAACTGTTGCTAGCCAATCTAATTCCGGCCCAGTCTCTGGCAATGCCATGACGTAGATTTCTGGGTCGTCGTGACCGCTAAGATACAAATGACCATCGCTTCCCCAGGAACCTCCTGAGTTACTCATCGGTGACATTCTTCGCAGAATTTCGGCAGGTAGCGACCAACTTTGCACAACTTCAAAGTCATCATCGAATTGCACTATTACAGTATTGTACGTTTCTCCGTAGGGCTCGGTCATTCCTCTTTGTACTATGTCGTAGTTCGCGAACGCGCCCCACCATGAGCCATTGTATCTATCCAGCCAGGTGAAGGATCCGAGCATAACACCGAAGCTATGGCTTTCGATGTGTTCCATAGTGGCCACATCCCACACTTCGATGGAACTCGTCATTGGCCAGCCCGGATAATTCGAATGGGCCGAGTACAACTTACCTTCAAAGACCATGCCGCTGTCCAGATGAATAAGTGCGTCACTCAGCTGCGAATTTTCGTCGGACTGCTGCGTCGCCCTGCCAGTATTTTTGTCATGCTGGGTAAGGCGCTTATTAGTAATTGCGTAGAAAGAATCTGCGTCTACCGCTACAGCCTGAAAAGCATCAACGGCGTCGAATCGCTCGATGATATTGGCATTGAATTCGGGCGGCTGAGCAGACACACTTACAGCTGCCAACGCGCAAAGAAAGTAAACAGCCAGAGATTGAAATCGTTTAATCGAAAAAAGCCTCATAAAATTTTTGCCTTTAACTCAGCTTCGTAAATAAGAAGCGCCATTCACATCGATAATCGACCCTGTAGAGAATTCGGCTCCCTCTGATGCGAGGAACAGGACAGCATGGGCCACCTCTTCTGGCTGAGCGACGCGATTGAAGGGGCTCTGCGCCTTGATCTCTGCGCCTTCCGGACCATTCAATCTATCAGCTGTGAGTTCGGTATTAACGAAGCCTGGCGCCACTGCGCCGACGAATATCTTGTACTCGGCGAGCGCCACAGCCAGTGACTGACTGAGGGAGTTTAAGCCCGCCTTGCTAGCGCCATAAGCCGCCTTCGTTGGCTCTCCACGAAACGCGCCACGGGAGGTGATATTGACGATACGTCCACCGCCTTGCTCGATCATATGCTTTGCGGCGCAGAAACAGACGTTGGCGGGGCCGATGAGATTGGCATCGATCGTCTGCCTCCACGCCTGCTGCCAATCTTYGTAGYTGGTAGTTGGCAGCGGGTGGTCTATGCCAATACCSGCATTRTTAACGACGATATCCAAGCTGTCGAAGCYCTCAATTACATCATCGAGRGCTTTCTYGACCTGATCAGGGTCGGCAACATCCGCCTTGATTGCAAGRTGACCRCTTCCKTCAAGATCRGCRAGAGTCTTATCGGCGCTCACTTGATCGCTGCGAAAYAACACGGCRACTCGCGCACCCTTTTTCGCAAACGCTAAAGCGATCGCCCTGCCGATTCCGCGAGTGCCACCTGTAACTAGCACYGTCTTATTTGTAAAATCCAATYTASTRTTCTCTCGAGTGTTGCKGCGACGTRTCCACGRAAATTAACAAYTAAGCAATTCCATCCATCTGCGCCAAACGCTGAACTAATTCCTCAACTCTAGTGCTGTATCCCCACTCGTTGTCGTACCAACTMACGACCTTCACTAAGCGAGCATCCATTACCTGCGTCAGCAATGAATCGAAAATACTGGAGTGGGAATTACCGATAATGTCGCTGCTTACAATCTCTTCAGTGGAATATTGCAGAATACCTTTCATTGGCCCAAGTGCAGCTGCCTGCATTGCTGCGTTTATCGATTCGACTGAWGCATCGGYATCAAGCTCGAGAACAARATCTACGATGCTGCCATCGGGRATCGGCACACGCAKCGCCAGACCATCCAGCTTGCCGGCCAATTCAGGYATAACCAGACCAATCGCCTTCGCAGCCCCTGTTGAAGTCGGCACTATATTGGTAGCCGCGTTACGCGAACGCCGCTTGTCGCTAGCATGAGGCGAATCTATCAGTCGCTGTCCCGAGGTATAGGCGTGCACTGTAGTGAGTAAACCGCGACGAATGCCGAAAGTATCGTGCAACACCTTTGCCAGTGGAGCGGCGCAGTTCGTCGTGCAGCTCGCGTTGCTAATAATTGTGCTTGAAGGCGTGACCACATGATCGTTAACCCCACTCACTAGCGTTGCATCGAGAGGGTCTTTACAGGGCACCGTGAGCACAACACGTTTCGCGCCACCATCGATATGTTTCTGCAGGTCTACTAAATGCCTGAAGGCGCCGGAGCTCTCAATGACGTAATCGACTCCCAATTCCTTCCACGGTAATTTTGCTGGGTCTCTCTCGCTCAACACCTTGAACTTGTCACCATCGATTTCCATATCGTTGCCATCGAAGCTTACCTCACCAGGAAATACCCCATGGGTGCTGTCATACTTAAAAGCATAGGCAAGCTGATCTGGACTCGCAAGATCATTCACGGCAACCACATCGTAGTGTTTTCGTAGCTTCGCGATACGCATGATAGTGCGGCCGATTCGACCGAAACCATTAATAGCAATTTTAGGTAACGACATACTGTTTCTCCAAAATTAGTTGACTCCTACTCCGCTAACATCTTCTCAGTTAGCTCCCAAAGCCTCATTGCCCCTTCCTCATTCACCGCCCAAGGTGCAACATCACAGAATCTCGGTGAGTCTTCAGTAGCAAGATTAGACACGTCGCAATCTTCACAGTAGAGACCGCCGGTGTCGACAAGCGCATCACTGGTTGCAGCCCAAAGAGTCGTACTGCAACCCTGCGTAGTCGACTTGAACAACCCAGCGACCTGTGCAGAGAGTTTACCATCGGCATCAGTCCAGCCTAGGGCCATCATTTCTTCGTTGGGCAGATGCCGCTGCAGTGGTGTAAGGATACCACCGGGGTGAACCGAGAAGGCCTGTATTCCCTGATCTCGATACTTCATGTCCAAGCCAAGCGCGAACAAGGCATTGGCTGTTTTCGCCTGCGCATACGCAGTCCATTTTTCGTAGTCAGTAGATTCGAAATGAATATCGTCCCAGAGAATATCGCTGCGCCGATGCCCGATAGAAGAGAGGCAAACAACGCGCGRCGAATCAGCGYTMAGAAGTAGACCTCGCAATTYTTGGGTCAAGACRAAATGCCCYAAATGATTGACRGCAAATTGCGAYTCCCAGTTGTTRCCGACCCGCGTCTCTGGGCAGGCCATAATRCCGGCATTGTTAATYAACAAGTCGAGCTTYGATTCTCGMTCCGTTACGGAGGCCGCGTARCCACGAACGCTTGCTAGATCGGCAAGATCCATCGCATCTACAAYCACCTCACCTTCTATGTCTTTTAAGTTTTYCTGTCCTTTGTCAGGCGTACGTACCGGCACATAGACTTTCGCACCAGCTGCAGCCAGCGCACGTGTTGTCTCCAARCCGATACCGGARTAGCCGCCGGTTACGACTGCGACTTTTCCTGATAAATCTTTGCCGTCCAGAATTTCCCCAGGTTCAGGCTTTCCACTGAATCCGAGGTTTAATTTCTTCTGCACTCGTGTCGACATTTCCAACCCTCTATTAATGAGACTGATATGCCCCATGGAGATATTTGAATTGCTTCTACCTTAGCGGAATCTCAGGCAGCTGTGAATGTATTCATACCGCCGCTAGAGACAACAGCTCCGCTGCAATTTAGAAAATCATCCTGCATCATCTGCTGCAACGTTGTGGCATCGCTAGCCGTGTTAGCGATAAAGCGCTGATCAGTCTCAAGCAGCCTTCCAATGACTATCCCGCTCACAGGATTCGTTCTATCGAAACACACCGTGTAGGTTTCAACCTTTGCGGCACCGCTAGGTGCTTCAGTAAATTTCGGGCTTGGCATGGCGTTGATCTGCGCCTGAATCTTCGCGCTCGATTCTCTTYKCCATTCACCCGSTATCGGCGTRGCAGAATAAATTCCYGTCGCGTGTTTCGATAGGCGCCCACCGYTCGCTGTAATCAGTGCRTACTGCTGTGGRTCGGCACGCAGCAGGGGCATTGCAGTCGCGATAGCGTGCATCGAATAATTGTTACCCGGCCCACCGAAGAAAGGAAGCCCACCCGTTAGAGTTAGACCGCGCGGGTCAGAGCAAGACAATCCTAGCGCGTCACAAGCYACCTCGACAGCAGATGGAAAACAGGAGTAGATATCRATTAGGTCTATGTCCTTTAGAGTTTTACCCGCCATCGCAAACGCATGCGCGCTATTTGCTGCAATGGCGGGCGAGGAATGAAGATTGACTCGATCACTGATTAGCAGTTTTTCGTTCGCCTCGCTGCAGCCATGGAGGAAAACCCATTTGCTRGGATCGATACCAAGCTGTTTTGCCTTTCCTACCGAAGTCATGACTACAGCCGCGCCTTGGTTTACAGAGTCTCGTGAATTCATAAACTTCGGATAGGGAAAACATATAAAGCGRTTTTCTTTGGTAACACTGGCCAATTCTATTGCAGAGCGCCGCGTGCCATAGAAAGAGAAGGGATTGTCTGCAGCAACATCAGTAAAGGGTGCAAACAATTCTCCCATTGCYAGCAGATGCTCTTCGACAGAYCGCCCTCTCTCCTTTCGAATTGCATTCTCAAAAAGAGGGTAGGCGTGAATGGGTGCAATCAAGCCATGAGCAATCTCATGAGCGCTTGCTAAGGCCTCGCCTATGCCCCGATCTTCCTGTGAACCAGGCTCCTCTTCCTGCCAATTCAGATCAATATTGTTTCTTAATGCAAGCTGCGCCGTTCGAATCGCCTCGGAACCGGTAAGAAGCGCAACAGATACGTCGCCCTGACTTATGCGCTCCGCCATCTCGTTAATCAATTTCTGTGGCGTGTTTCCTCCAACATTGCTGTAGATGGCATTTGTCGGATTGGCGCCTATTCTTTTAGCTACTGCACGAGGTGGATTCTCCGCGCGGCCGTTTGAGGCTGCAACGCGTGGTTTGTTGTAGGAATCCTGGAATATTCGAACCACGGCAAGCGTGTCTATCTCTACCGCTAGTTTGTGCCCGACACCCGTATCAGCCAGTGCGACCTTTGCAGCCTCAGCGGCGATGCCCATCGGCGAGTGCGCCAGCTGAGGGCTAGTCTGTCTGTCGGTGAATTGGCCGGCTCCAACCAATATGGGTGTTGAATCTAACAAAGGGGATACCTTCCTAGCAATTGACGCAGTAATCGGCTCAATGCCACGAGAAATTCCTCGAGCGTGCGATCAGCTATCCTTCGGTCCAATCCATTCAAAGGGGTTGTGTGCTAATTCCCAGAGATGACCATCAGGATCTTTGAAGTAGCCAGAATAGCCACCCCAAAATACTTTCTGCGGAGTTTTTACCAGCGTCGCTCCAGCGGCAATCGCCTCCTTCATCGCTTCATCTACTTCCGCTTCGCTCTCGAGATTATGCGCAATTGAAAAGCTATTGAAGCCCTCGCCCTTTCCCGAAACCATTGCGTCCTCGGCCAAGGCCTCTCTTCCGTATAGACCCAGCCAGGTTCCATTTAGAGTAAAGAAGGCAACTTCAGGCGGCGATTCCAGCTGTGGAAACCCAAGTCCGTCACGATAAAACTTTACCGATCTTTCTATATCATCTACACCGAGTGTAATCATGCTCATGCGTGGCTTCATTACTGTATTCCCTGAGGCAGCTATCTTAGGCAGCGGTATTCAAAATCTAAATTCGATGCTCTGCGCCTGAATCTAAATCCAGCGCCGAACCTTCTTCTTGTAATCGGTATACTCTTCACCAAACTTCTCTTCCAGATAGGCCTCTTCCTTCGCAATCGCAACATGGTAGAGAAGGAAGGCAGCCGGAATAAAGCTAATGAAAATCCAGAGGCTATTGCTGGCAACTCCAACACCCATGCTAATCAGGCAAAATCCCGCATAGATGGGATTACGAGACCAGGCGTACAAGCCAGTTGTTACAATCGAAGTAGTAGGCTTCCAAGGTTCGATGGCTGTGCCTGCTCGCCTAAATGAAGTCGCCACGAGAATCGCTATCGTGATGCCAAACAGCACGAGCAAGTAGCCGAAAATTTCAGCGAATTCTGGGATGCCAAGCCCCGCAGGCCACAGATATTGAAGGCATGCTCCCAACAGGATTGCGCACGCAAATATCGCAGGTGGTGGGAATTTAACTGCAGCGCCTTTCTTATCTTCTTGCATATCTGCTACATCCTGCTTGTCTTGGGTTGGCTCCCCATGCGATTCGTCACTCATCACTCACTCCACTCGATTCAATTCAGCCGGATATTTAGTAGTTACCCAACAGGTACTGGGGTATGCCCTAGGTAAACCGGCAGCATCATCCACCCTAGCTGACAGCCGGATTACCAAAATCCGGCATCTCAAAAAGACAGATATTGAGACCACGTTCGGGAAACTTGTCTTCGAATTCCGGCGCGACAGCCATCTCCCCTAGATAGGATCCCTCAGGATTGTGCTTCTCGAAGAGTTCCTGCAAATAGTCGCTGCTCAGAAAAGGGCTATTAATTGTAGCGATGACTTTCGCACCCGGCGCACAGAAATTGTGAAGCTTCTTCATTACTGCAGCGTAGTTTTTTGCTGAATCGAAACTTCCGCGCTGCCGCATGGGGGGATCGATAATTACTATATCGTAGCGGCCAAATTGTTTGATTCTTCCCCAGGACTTAAATAGGTTATGCGGGATCGACTGCACGCTGCGTAGATCTTGCTGATTTAGAGTATGGTTCGCTTCGCCCCACTTGATACTGGTCTTACTCATATCCACGTTGGTTACCGATCTCGCGCCACCGGCAAGAGCGGCCACCGAGAGCGAGCAGGTATAGGCGAAAAGGTTCAGCAGGTTGGCATCACGACTGTTTTCAAGCAACCAGTCGCGCAAGCAGCGCATATCGAGAAACAAGCCAGTATTCTGCTGCGTGCCAGGATGCACGTCGAATCTCAGGCTACCCTCGTTTGCGACCAATGGGCCTACCGCTTCGCCATAGATGGTCTGTGCCGGGGCACCGCGCTCGAATCGATTCTGCAGTACGATCGTGCGAATTTGCTTAAGCCCATCGGCTAACAACAACATCTGAGTCAATTCCTCGATATCATCTATCTCAGCATACGCAGTAATTAGAATCAGCGGTCGAAACCAGTCGATACAGATATGCTCGAGACCGGGGAAGCGCTGGCCCCGGCCATGAAAGATCCTGCGCGCATCACTCTGATCGCTAGCGAAAAAAGCTGCGGCGGATTTTTCTATTGGGTCTAGATTAGAAAGAGTCAAAATATTATTTCTCGGGAGTTAAGCCGCCATGATACTAGCAGCACTGAAAGATAGAGTTAGCAAATGTTTATGCTGATGGGAAGAAATAGCCATGTCTTCTAATTTTGAATCTTTCTATTGCGAATTTCGACTGACGCATAGTCCGCTGCAGGCATCTGTTCTTCCAGTCGCTTCAAAAAGGCATCAACGTCATCAAAAGGTAAGTCTTGAAGCGCGGCGTAGTCGATGTTCCACCATTCGCTCTTCATAAGACTCACAATCTGCTCCATAGTAAAACGTGTACGCACCACCTTCCCAGGATTACCTACTACGATTTGATAGGGTTCAACGTCCTTGGTGACCACTGCATTGCGCCCAATAACGGCCCCGTCGCCAATTTTTACCCCAGCCATAACAACTACATTATGGGCGATCCAAACATCGTGACCTATGCTGGAATAGACGCAGCTCGCCTCATAGGCTCCGCTTACAGACATGCTACTGGAAACCCAATCGATTGGATGGTTATCTGTCGGCT
>JAESUV010000074.1 GCA_016762975.1 Gammaproteobacteria bacterium
AGCCCGTCATTCCTGACCAATCGTCTTCTGGCTGCGGATCCGAAAGTGCAACATGCCATTCGAAATTATCATTCTCGTTGGCTAGAGTATTGTAATCGTCTTCATAGAACATCTCGCGAAGACTTCGAGCGCCGTACCAGAAACTTATTTTCCTATTGCTGTTTAGCCTACGAAGCTGGTCAAAGATGTGCGAGCGCATCGGAGCCATGCCGGCACCACCGCCAATAAACACCATCTCCGCATCGGTGTCCTTCGCAAAAAATTCACCGTACGGCCCAAACACCTTAACCTTGTCACCTGGCTTAAGGTTAAACACATAGGATGACATCTTGCCCGGTGGAAAGTTCGTTCTAGGTGGCGGAGTCGCAATTCGGATATTGAACTTAATTATACCCCTCTCGTCTGGGTAATTCGCCATTGAATACGCACGTACCGTAGTATCGTTTACCTTGGACACATAATCGAACAGTCCAAAGTGGTTCCAGTCGCCACGGTACTCTTCGCCGATATCGAAATCGCTGTACTTAACAACATGAGGAGGCACCTCTAACTGCACATAGCCGCCCGCCCGAAAGTCGACACTCTCACCATCTGGAATTTCCAACACAAGCTCTTTGATAAAGGTCGCAACGTTATCGTTCGAACGAACCGTGCATTCCCACTGTTTTACTCCGAAAAACTCTGGAGCGACTTGAATCTTCATGTCCTGTTTAACAGCTACCTGACAGGAAAGGCGCCAATTATCTTTCGCCTGACCACGTGTGAAGCGCCCAGTCTCTGTTGGCAGCATAGAGCCGCCGCCATCTAATACCTGACACTTACACTGCGCACAGGTACCGCCGCCGCCGCAAGCTGACGAGAGAAAGATACCGGCATCGGCGAGTGTATTCAGTAACTTGCCGCCAGCAGGAACCGTCAGCGATCTGTCAGGGTCGTTGTTAATTTCGATGCGCACATCACCGCTAGACACTAGCTTTGAGCGGGCAAACAGAATTACCACCACAAGCAGCATCACTATCGTAGTAAATAGTGCGACACCGCCGAATATTGTTGTGACATCAATCATCTTAACTACTTCTACTTCTAAATTTTTTCTTAACTGTTTCTACAATGAGACGCCGCTTAATGACATAAAGCCCAACGACATCAAACCTACCGTAATAAATGTTATGCCCAGCCCACGAAGGCCTTCCGGCACATCGCTGTACTTGAGTTTTTCGCGTATGCCAGCAAGTGCAACGATCGCAAGAGCCCAACCGAAACCCGAACCAAGTCCGAATGCGACGCTTTCCGGGAATGAATAATCTCGCTCTACCATCAATAGCGTAGAACCAAGGATCGCGCAGTTAACAGTTATCAACGGCAGGAAAACACCCAGCGCGTTATACAGAGCTGGCACGTATTTATCGAGGAACATCTCTAAGATTTGTACGATCGCGGCGATCACGCCGATGTAGCAGAGGAAACCAAGAAACTGCAACGACATCTCCGGCATACCCAACCAATCCAGTGCGCCTTCGCGCAAGAGATGGTTAAAGATGAGGTTATTAGCTGGCACAGTAATTACCTGCACTACCATCACTGCGATGCCCAAGCCGATCGCCGTTTCAATTTTTTTAGAAACTGCGAGGAAGGTGCACATGCCGAGAAACATCTGCAATGCCATGTTCTCAATAAATACCGCTTTTACGAAGAGATTTAGTAACTGCTCCATCAGAACGCGCCTTCCTCTGCACTATGAGGTGCCATACGGAATTCACGAGTCTCTATTTGATCTTTCTTCACGCTGCGCAGCGCCCAGATAAGGAAACCGATAATAAAGAAGGCGCTGGGCGACAACAGCATAAGACCGTTAGCCTGATACCAACCACCGTTCTCAATGAGGGGAAGAATCTGAAAGCCCAGCAGGCTACCCGACCCGAAAAGCTCACGAATCGAGGCGACGACTATTAGCACGAGGGAATAGCCCATTCCATTACCAATGCCATCAAGAAAGCTTAAGGCAGGCGGGTTCTTCATTGCAAAGGCTTCAGCACGACCCATGACGATGCAATTTGTGATGATCAAGCCTACAAACACGCTTAGGTTCTTGCTGATATCATAGGCGAACGCCTGCAGAAACTGGTCGACGGCGATAACCAAGGACGCAATGATCGTCATCTGCACGATAATACGAATACTGGAAGGCATGTGATTGCGGATCATCGAGATGAACAGGTTAGAGAATGCGGTCACTGTAGTTAATGCCAAGCACATTACCAGCGTAACGCTCAGCTGCGTCGTCACCGCCAACGCCGAACATACGCCGAGAATTTGCAGGGCTATCGGATTGTTCTCGAATAGCGGCGTCAATAATATCTGCTTAACTTGGCTCATGCTTTCGTTCCTATTCTTACGCCAAATTGAATAGATTTACCCATCATGTTTTCTCACCAAATTGAATAGGTTCATCGATCATGTTTTCTCACCAATTTGAATGAATTCATCTATCACTTTCTCTACAAACCTGTCTCACGTAGCTGCGCCAAAATAGGCCCATAAGCGTCATCGCCTAGCCAGTATTGAATCAGGTTATCGACACCACGAGTGGTAAGTGTTGCGCCGGACAGCCCATCGACCTGATAGTCACCACTGCCCTTCCCCTTTATAACTCTGAGGCCAACAGCACCTGTTTCATCGTATATTTTCTTTCCAGGCCAGAGCGCTGTCCATCTTGGATTCCTAACTTCCCCACCCAAGCCTGGCGTCTCTTTTAACTCGTAAAAGGCCAAACCCTTAACTGTATTCGCGTCGCCCTCAAGGGCGAGAAATCCGTACAGGATTCCCCAGAGACCGTAACCGCTTACTGGCACCACGATCGTTTCTATCTCTTCATCTTGCGCAACCACATAAATCATAGGATAGATAGCGCGGCGCTTTATGTTCGCGACATCTTCCTGGCGCTCAAGCGCCTCGGAATATTTTGGATCGTTGATGACAAGCCGTTGATCATAGCTTTCTATGTCGATCTGCAATTCTTCGAGCTGCTCGTCGTTAAGCACACGCTGCTCATTTAGGTCGAGAACATAGGTAGAGAACTGACTGAAGCGCTCAGCCACCAACTCATTGCCGTCGCTCTGCGGATCAAACAAACCAGCAGCGCTTAAAATGTTTTTATTCCTATCAAGGATTCGATTTGCATCCTGCAATGGCTTCAACACTACTGCCGTTCCCGATACGATTATCGAGCAGACCACGCACAGGCTAAACGCAACAATCAATGTACGTTTTGTAGAATCTTTAGAGGACACCGCGTGCTCTCCTTCTGCCTATATTTGCCTTCACCACGAAGTAGTCAATAAGTGGGGCAAACAGATTCGCAAACAATATCGCCAACATCGTGCCCTCGGGGTAGGCTGGATTCACCACCCGAATAAGTACGATCATAAAACCAATCAAGGCACCGAAGACCCATTTTCCCGTGTTAGTCATAGACGCAGAAACCGGATCAGTTGCCATAAACACCATACCGAAGGCAAAACCACCAAGAACAAAATGCCAGTACCAAGGTGTAGCAAAAGCGGGATTCGATTCTGAACCGATGAAATTAAACAGTGTTGCTGTCGCACACATGCCGAGAAAGACACCTAGCATGATGCGCCATGATGCGATCCGAGTAACTAACAATACGCAAGCGCCTAGCAAGATGGCGAGTGTCGAGGTCTCACCTATAGAGCCTTGCATCTGACCGAAGAAGGCGTCCAGCCAAGTCAGCCCGCGTCCAGTCGCCACGGCTATTGCAGGCAAGCCTTCAGCCGCTATCTGACTAAGTGGCGTAGCTCCGCTAAATCCGTCTATGGCTGTCCAGACTGAATCGCCGGACATCTGTGGCGCATAGGCAAAGAACAAAAAAGCACGGCCTGTCAGCGCGGGATTTAGAAAATTCTTGCCGGTGCCACCGAATACTTCCTTACCCACCACGATGCCAAAGCTAATTCCCAACGCGGCCTGCCAAAGCGGGATATCCGGCGGCACTATCAAGGTGAACAAAATAGAAGTAACGAAGAAGCCTTCGTTGATCTCATGGCCTCGTTTCATAGCGAATAATACTTCCCAAAAAGCACCGACCAGGAACACGACGAGATAAATAGGGATGTAGTGTGCGGCACCGTAGACGAAATTATCCCAGATGCTACTTGGATCGTGGCCGGCTAATGCTCCGATGATTATTTCGTGCCAGTCGCCACTGCCCTCCAGACCCAGGGCGAGAATCGCGCTATTTGCCTGAAAGCCGATATTGAACATGCCGTAGAACATCGGAAAGAATGCGGCAACCCACACCGTAATCATCACCCTCTTTAAGTCTATGCCATCACGCACATGAGGTTCGGCAACGGTAACCTTACTTGGCGTATAGAAAATGGTATCCACAGCCTCGAACACGGCATACCAAGACTCGAACCGACCACCTTTCTTAAAGTGCGGCTCCATGTCATCTAATATACGACGAAGTCCCATTACCCGTTATGCCTCTTTCTCAATACGTGCAAGATTGTCACGCAGTATAGGTCCGTACTCATACTTTCCCGGGCAGACATAACTACAAAGCGCCAAGTCTTCCTCATCCAGTTCCAGCGCACCAAGGTTCTGCGCCGTCTCTATGTCACCAACTATCAATGCACGCAGCAATTGGGTTGGAAGAATATCCAATGGCATGATCTTTTCATACGCTCCGATAGGCACCATCGCTCTATCACTGCCTTGTGTGCTGGTGGACATTGCGTGGCGCTTGCTCTTATCGATACCGGAAATATAAATACCCATAACCGAATGGCGATTCGCTCCTGGCGACAGATAGCCCAAGAACGGACGCTCTCTACCCTCTCGCAGCACTGAAACCTGCAGGTGATAGCGACCGAGATAGCTTTCGGCACTCGCTGCTGTTCGGCCACCTAGCACAGACCCTGAAATAACACGGCTCTCGTGCGGCTCCAACTCCCCTGCACACAACTCTTGAAGATCTGCACCAAGTCGACTCACTAGCAGCCGTGGCTCGCTCACCTGCGGCCCCGCCAAGGAAATGATGCGTTCAACACTAAGCTTGCCCGTGCTGAATAGCTTGCCGATGGCGATTACGTCCTGGTAGTTCAGCGACCAAATATGTTTGCCCATGCCCGCAGGCTCTAGGTAGTGGATATGTGTTCCTGTCAAACCGGAGGGGTGAGGCCCTCTGAATTCCTGAATCTTAACGCTGTCCGCGAACTCTTGCCCCTGTAACAGGCTATCAACCTTGCGATCCACACAGACATAAGTGTGCTGCTCAGGTAATTTCGATAATAAATTTACGCCGAGAACGAAATTGCTCACCTCGTCCTTCATCACGATGCTCGGCTGTGCTGCGAGTGGATTGGTGTCCATCGCATTAATAAACAGCGAATGTGCCTGCCTGGATGGATCGGACACCTTACTGAACGGGCGCGTTCGCAGACTAGTCCATAGACCAGAAGCCAGAAGGTCTTCGACAAGGGTCTCGCGCGATAAGGTTTTGAGCTGCTCATTCGAATAACTGTTCAGCTCGACCTGTTCGCCGTCTTTGCCGTTTTCATCCAACTCCACCACCACCGAGAGAAGTTTCCTCTGCTGGCCACGATTAATAGCGCTGACTCGACCGCAGCCGGGGGAAGTAAATGTTACCAAGGGGTTTTTCTTGTCGCGAAACAGCGCTTGGCCAAGCAACACCTTGTCGCCCTCGGCGACAAGCATGGTCGGCTTCAAGCCCACGTAGTCACGGCCAAGTAGCGCAACAGACCGCGTCGACCGCGCCTTTCCTAGCGCCTGTTCAGGTGCTCCGGAAATCGGTAGATTCAGTCCGCGTTTTGTTCTGATCATTGAGTCAATCTAGGCGCTGTTAGGCGTATTAGCAGTAATTAAATGAATTACAACCGCTGTCATGACTGCAACATGACAACGGCAAAAACAATGCGCGCGCTGGAATCGGGCGACCACGTTTCAAGCGGGGCGAATTATAGGTCTAAGCCCCTGAAATAGCGAGCATCACCAGTTACTGCGGCAAATTAATTGCTACAGCTATTCCTCCAAAGGATACTGCTTATAAATAATGCCTGCCATTTTGTAGACCATTCTTCCTACCTGACAGCAGTAGCCAAATTCATTGTCATACCACAGATAGAGTACTACATGGTTGTCGTTAACGATGGTGGCTGTGCTATCTACAATACACGCTTCTCTGCTGCCCACGAAATCACTAGATACTGCATCCGGAGACTCTGTGTAGCTGATCTGGTTCTGTAGTTTGGAATGCAGAGCGATATCGCGCAAAAACTCATTGAGCTCTTCACGCGTGGTTGCCTTCTCCAGCGTCAAGTTCATGATCGCCATAGATACGTTGGGAATCGGCACGCGGATCGCATTACCRGTCAATTTCCCTGCAAGYTCAGGAATRGCCTTMACTACCGCCTTCGCSGCACCTGTCTCTGTCAACACCATATTCAGTGCAGCAGARCGACCGCGACGRCTRCCAGYGTGRTARTTRTCGATYAGGTTCTGGTCATTCGTATAGGCRTGAACWGTCTCTACGTGCCCYTTCACAATGCCAAACCTGTCGTTTACTACTTTTAGTACAGGCGCGATAGCATTTGTGGTGCACGAWGCRGCAGTGAGTATCTTATCGTCAGGAGAAATTTGATCGTCRTTAATRCCGWAGACGATATTCTTCATATTGCCCTTGCCTGGRGCAGTTAGCAGCACCTTCGCCGCGCCTTTAGCCTGTAGATGCCGCGAAAGACCGGCCTCGTCACGCCACATGCCGGTGTTATCGATAATCATCGCGTCTTCGATACCGTATTGGGTATAGTCGATTTCTTCAGGGGCATTCGCGTAGATAACCTTAATCACGTTGCCATTGGCGATTAGGCTGTTGTTTTCCTCATCGACGCGCAACGTTCCTTGAAAGGCACCGTGCACGGAATCATTCATGAATAAACTTGCTCGTTTCTGTAAGTCGCCTTCGCCGCCAGGCCTTACGACTATCGCCTTAAGCTGCATAATTTCTGCGGTGCTCGTTCGCTCAATAAGCAAGCGAGCCATCAATCTGCCGATTCGCCCGAAGCCGTATAGCACGACGTGCTGGCATTTCTTAATGGGCTTCTCGTTCACTCCATCCAAATACGCCAACTCACCCTGCACAAATTCGTCTACACCCTGAGCGGCATCTCCTTTCTCTTGCTGGTGTTCCATGAAGCGAACAGTCAACTTGCCCAAATCAATTTGTACGTGCCAAAGATCCAACTTCGCCAACGCCATCAGCACCATGTGAGATTCAAATTCCGACATCTCGTTACGTTCTATCTGACGAACGAAGCGATGCGCCTTCATGATGAATGTCACGGATCGGTTATGCAGCGGCCTACCGTAGATAAACATACCTACATTTCGCTGACTAAATAGTCGACCGATAGCAGGAATCATTTCCTGCACGAGTGCTTCGCGCTGTTTCCAGTCACCGAAGTAATCATCTACGTTTGGACGGACCACAAATACCCCTTACTTTGTCGGTAAAATTGATGAATTTTGAAACGCGGCTATTATCTTGTGAAAGCATAGCCAGTGCAACCGAAGTGACACTATATGCGCTTTAGAATGCAGAATAAATTCGAGCCTGCTTAGTCACTTGAATTGCTATACAATTACCGGCTGTTTTCAAGCTAGCGCATACACCCCCGAGAACACACACAATTCTGATTCCGCGAAGCCGAACTACAACGTCCATGGCCACTATTTATAACCCCCCACTGCCGCAAGATAGCCATTTTGCCAGTCACTGGCAGCAGACTTTCGGCTGCGCAACTAGTCTAGCGCTGGCCAATGCGGCCGCGAATAGCGAAGGGCCACTGCTACTGATCTGCCAAGACAACGAATCGGTAGAGCGATTAAAGCGAGAGCTGCACTATTTCTGCAGCAAATTACCGAACAGAACGGTTCCTCTGCAAGTTTTGAGCCTCCCTGACTGGGAGACATTGCCGTATGACAACTTCTCCCCACACCAGGATATCGTTTCCGATCGCCTGAGCGCCCTCTATCACTTACCAGATCTTCAGCAAGGCATTCTAGTGACATCGATCGGCAGCTTGATGCAYAAACTGCCTCCGAAGAAATACATTCGCGGCAACAGCCTTGATCTTGCCGTTGGGCAGCAGYTATCTATTCAAGATATGCGGGYRCAGYTAGTGGATGCCGGCTATCAAGCAGTAGACTCGGTCTTCGAGCACGGTGAATTCGCGGTCCGAGGCTCGATACTAGATATCTAYCCGATGGGTAGCCGCGTCCCCTAYCGCATAGACYTGCTAGACGACGAGATAGAAACACTCAGAATCTTTAATCCTGAGACGCAACGTTCAGACCAAAGAATTGAGAAAATACGGCTATTACCCGGTCGCGAATACCCACTCGATGCCAAGGGCATTACTGCTTTTCGTAGTAATTTTCGCGAGAAGTTCGATGTCGACCTGCGTCARTGCCCAATCTATCAAGACGTAAGCGACGGKATCAGCTCACCTGGCCTCGAGTATTACCTAGCWCTGTTTTACCAACGCCTAGAYTCACTATTCGATTTTCTRCCGYCCAATACCACCTGCTGCAAAATTGGCGACCTCGCTAGCGCTGGGCAAAATTTTTGGCAGGATATCCAGCGGCGCTATGAAGACCGGCAGATCGATCACTACCGGCCGATTCTGCCGCCAGCGGACATCTTCCTAACAATCGACACCGTGCTCGCAGACCTGAAGCAGTTCAAGCAGATAAGCTTTGCCTCTGGCAGCAGCGCCGTCTCTCTGCAGAGCCTGCCTCTTCCAGAACTCAGCAGCGACGCGAAGCTAAAGACACCCTTCGCCGCCGTTGAGCAATTTATTGAGCAAAATCCGCAGCAGCGCATTTTGTTCTGTGCAGAATCTGCCGGAAGAAGAGAAACACTGCTTGAGGTGCTCAAACAGATACAAATCAAGCCTAAGCAATTCGAGCACTTGCAAGATTTCGTAGACTCCACTGCCTCCTGCGGCATGATTGTCGCTCCACTCGACCAGGGGCTATGGCTGGAAGACAAGAAGCTGCTACTCATTACAGAAGCGCAGTTGTTCGGTAATCGAATCGCACAGCGACGTAGGCGCAACAAGAAGCAGAGCGATACTGATTT
>JAESUV010000075.1 GCA_016762975.1 Gammaproteobacteria bacterium
TCTCCCAACCTGGATTCTGCACATCGTCGGATTCGGAATCCGCCACATAGATATTGTCATGCTGATCAAAGAAAATGCCGCTCGGTCGACCGAACTGAGTCCACTGCGCGAGAAACTCACCCTCTTGTGTAAACAATTGAAGACGGTTATTGGAACGGTCGCCAACAAATAGTCGTCCGCGCTGATCGACAGCGATGGTATGCAGTGTTCTGAATTCGCCTGGCGCGTAGCCTGGTTTGCCCCAGGCCATGATAAAATTACCACTACTATCGAACTTAACTACCCGTCCGTTGCCGTCATTCTGGTGTCCGTCGGCAACGAATACATCACCGTTGTCCCCTACAACCACGTCTGCCGGGGCATTGAAGTGGTCTGGGCCACCGCCGGCTTCACCCGGCGTGCCAAGCACTAGCAATACTTCGCCGGTTGGCGAGAATTTAATAACCTGATGGCCGCGAGAATCCCCATCAGGTATGCGTCCATCACTTACCGCATCGGTCACCCAGACATTGCCGTCCGCATCCACATCGATACCGTGAGGCCAGATGAACATGCCCCCACCGAAGCTCTCGACCACTTCCCCTTCGCTGTTAAACTTCAACACCGGGTCTAGGTCCGAGTCCACGCACTCATTGCCGAAGCGATTTGGCGCTGTTGCATCACAGCGCACAATTGCCCAGATATGTTCGCCATCTGGATCAACATCGAGATCGCCAACGGCGCCCTGAATGCGGCCATTCGGCAACTGCACCCAGCTTTCTATGGTGGCATAGGGATTGGAATAGGCCTGCGACAGGGCCGCACTGGATAACATGAAAAACGGTAGGGCTAGAATAAGCCTTRAAARTTGAGACTTGGCTTGCAKCATAGTATTGCTCCGGTAGTTCTGTTTGCRGTTCTTATTTACTGAGTTTCTTACTTCTAGTTTTCWTCTAAAATGTTGTTGAGCYAAAGYTAATAGCTTCATACACCGAACAAGGAYCCYCCSCYGCCTCGAKGCGCGCAARCCAAGCTYCAATTAATTTTAAGATTYGGACARTTTYCYGCAACTATTCATCGACAAATTGATAACGCATRCGCACAYCTTTCACACGCCGTGCCYTRTTGTCGATGAGRGCRGGTCGAAAATRTATGTCGCGCACGGAACGCCAGATRCTGCGYTTTAAATCTAGCCCTTCGGGACCAGTGGCGAGAACATCAACMGAAGAAGCCTTGCCACGAGAACTCACCGARAARCTAACGTCCGCATACTTAAAAGGATGGTCGAGCTGCCARAATGGATTCTTAGATTKCGGCATCGGCGTCGAATCTAACGCCTCAGTCCAGGAAGTAAACATGCCKAGGTGKAYCTCCTCTCCTGTMGCAGTAKCAACGGACTCGATATTCCCTCTCAATTCAGCGAGGGCGTCAGCAAAATTTAGATGTAAAACCTCCATCGGAATAACCATAGGCCGCTCGAAGAACCAACGTACTTCTTCTGCAGCGACTCCTGCCTCGAGCAACATATCTCGCGCATCCCTATAACCGCGTATCGCCGTGCCTCTATCCGACAGCAACTGAAAATCGGAACGATAGATTTTTATCATCGCCTGCGCTTCGAGATCAGAATTTTCTTCGACGACATCCTGAATCTTATTGACCATCGAGTACGCGTCGCGAAGGTATTTATCGCCGATCGGCCTGCCTCTCTCAATAACGGGAATGACCGATGAATTTCCGAAGAATGATCTGGAGCTAAAACCATTGCGATTCTGGCTCTCGAGCCCAAAAGTGCCCTCCCGACGAACGAGTCGATTTATCGATTCGGAACCGAGTCCCTTAGATGCATTTAAGAAACGTACAAGGTGATATTCGTTGTAGGCGACCTTATATAGCCAAGGCGCGGCCTCAATGCTGTCTTCACCGTAGCTGTCTTCAACGATGTCTTCTATTTCTTCGTACAAGTCACGAATCTTAAAGAAATTACGCACTTGTTCTCTGCGATCTTCGATTGTAATTCGACTAAACAACCAGTCGATCTGATCCTGAATGGAGTAGAGTAAAAGCTCTACATCCTCGCCATCGATGGCAGTGCGAAGATGACGTATATGTTCAAGCTGATCAGAGACTTCTTTCCAATCACCCAACGCCAGCTGCGTAGTCATTATCGATTGCAACAGAGGAATCAAATCAGGATGCTCGAAACCCAGTTCGGTGCGCATCACTTGCAGCTGCCTGTTTTGCAACTTCCTTACCCGTTCGTAATCTTCGTCCTCAGTAAGCAGCTCGATCATACTCTCGAGGGGCTCAATCAGACTAGGATGATACGGACCGAATTCAAACTCCAGATCTTCGATCTGCAACGCGTAGGCCTCTAAGCGCGCGGTGCTGCCCAATGCGCTGCCAATTAGCAACCTATCTTCGGCGGCATGGCTGGAAAGAGCCCCAAAACACAGCAGCACAAATAGAGGTAAGCTATTGATAATATACACTATATTATTACTATTGCGCATAAGCATAGGAATAGCACGAAACTCAAAAAGTAGGGACTTCTCACATTAACTTGATCTCTGCCAATTGTCGATACACACTATCGCGTACTCGTCATGGCAGTGAGTCAGTCTCCATCATGAATCGCAGCATTCTATTTCTCACCTTCTTAACCACAATCTCGTCTTTGCGCGTGCACGCGCAAAGTGATCAGCCCGATCTCTATGACATCGGCGGAGAATTTGCCTTCGTACGCATTCAATACGACAGCTACTACAGTGGCGGTTTCTATGGCGGACCCTGGGCAACTGACTTCCCAGCTGCAGATGAAAACTTCCTGCGCGGCGTAGCTCGACTGTCCAATGTGCGAGTAATGGAAAAACCCATTGTACTGCGCTTCGACGATGATGAGATTTTCAACTACCCTTTCTTATACGCCTTGGAGATGGGACGCAACGGCGGCATATCCTTGTCTCCAGCGGAGATCGAGAACCTCAGAGAATATTTGCTGCGTGGCGGCTTCTTGCTAGTCGATGATTTCTGGGGAGAGCAGCAGTGGGATGCATTCTATCAAGACTTCTCCAAGTTATTTCCAGACCGCGAAATCATCGAACTGCACTCCAACCACGAAATCTACCGCACCTTCTACGACATCGATGGCCCACAGATGATACCAGGACGTGGTGGCAGGAGAGGCTCAGGACAAGCCGGGATCGACAACGCTAGCAATCACGCCATCCTTGATGATGACGGCCGCATCATGGTGCTCATCAATTGGAACTCAGACATGGGCGATGGCTGGGAGCATACCTTCGATCAGTGGTATCCTACGCGGTATTCGAATTCAGCGTATCAGCTAGGGATTAACTATCTGATTTATTCGCTTACTCATTAAACTGCAGGTCCAACCTTCGAATCGGCTACGCTGCATTGGAAGACTGGAGATAAGGCACCCTAGCATCAACTTTTCGCTAGCATTGCCATTCTGACATCCGTGCACCACATCACTCTAGAATAGAAGGAATTAGAAATGTCGATTAGAAACCGATCCCTGCTCGCCCTTACCCTGGTGCTCTCACTCTGGGCTACTGCTAGTGCTCAAGAGATCAGCAGAGAATCGCTGGGAAACCCTGGGCCTTATCAGGTTGCGTATTATTCAAGCTACCCGGCAGTACCGGAATTCAGTGCAGCAACTATTTACTTTCCTGCCAATAAGGGAGAAGACTTCGCAGGCATTGCCATAGCGCCCGGATTCTTGGAGTCGCAGGAAAACATGAGCTGGTGGGGCAATCACCTAGCGTCTCATGGCTTCGCCGTACTAACTCTTGATACCAATGAGTTACGTGACGACCCGTCTCTACGCGCGGACGCGCTGATGGCTGCTATTGCAGTACTTCGAAACGAGAGTGATCGCATGGGCGGAACATTGCGAGGTAAGATCATTAAGGACCGCATGGCGATCATGGGGCATTCCATGGGAGGCGGCGGTGCTTTACTTGCATCAAACGAACACAGCGCTGAGCTAAAAGCTGTAATTCCTTTAACCCCCTGGCTACCGGATGGTGAGTTTGCTGCCATTTCAATTCCGACATTAGTCATTGCTGGCGAGATAGATCGTATCGCGCCAATTGTCGACCATGCCTTGCCTCATTTCGAAAGCCTTTCCGGAGACATTCCGAAAATGTATCTCGAAATCAAAGGCGGTAACCACTTCATCGCCAATACAGATACTGGTGATGATCGGCTCACACCGAATATCGATGTGCACGATCTGGTAGGCGGCATGGCTGTGGCTTGGTTAAAATTATTTGTCGATGGTGATGAGGATTATCGGGATCTGGTGTTTGGAGAAATGCCGGCAAGTGACAGCGAGAAACTGTCCAAATGGGAGTTTTCTAAGTAAGGGGGTTAGTCCACGACAGTGCATAAACGCAAGGTGGACTGACTCTAGCTTTTCCTTATCAAGAGCAACAAAAAAGGAAGCATTCGAATGAAGCAGGTAACGGCATTGCGCTGGACGATAATTTTTCTAACACCCCTTGTTTCATTTTTCCTCAACGCACAATCGCCTACAACATTAACTCCCACAGAGCATTGTCGGGATCATTCTGCCGAGGCTATTGTTACATTCGCCGATCCCGATCTAGAAGAAGTAGTCAGAGCAGCACTTTCAATTGACGCACGCGAAGCACTTAGCTGCGCCCTTGCTGCTCAACTCACAGAACTTGTCGTTCCTACTGAAATTCAGCGGGTTGTATACGGTGGCACCCTACGCGCCTCACCTGACAAACCGTTTGAAAGTCTAGAGGGAATTCAAAACCTGAGCGAGCTCACCAGCCTCACTATTGTTAATCGGCTAATCACCAATATCGAGCCGATAAGCGAATTGACGGAGCTCAATTTCCTCAGCCTTCACACCAATTGGATAAGTGACATTAGCCCGCTACGCGAACTAAGCAATCTAACTGCACTCATCATCAGCGAGAATCCTATCGCTGACATCAGCCCATTGGCTGGGCTGAAAAAACTCAGGAGGCTGCACGTACACGGCTTGTACCCTTACCAGTTGCAGCACTTTCTGGATTATGACGATGGCCGCGACCCAAACGTTGTGTTTAACAGTATCAGCGACATCAGCGCACTCAGTGAACTTACCGAACTGAGACATCTCCGAATCCATCTGCAAAATATCTCTGACATCCGTGCACTGAGCAGCCTCAGCAATCTTACTCACCTGCGCGTGTACGGTAATGAGATTGCGGACATCAGTGCACTGCAAGGCTTATCCAAGCTGCAACTGCTATGGATTCATGACAACGACATCACCGATATCGGTCCGTTAACGGAAATGACCGACATGATTCAGCTGGGCTTAACAGGAAATTCGATAAGCAACGTGGAAGCGTTACGAAACATGGAGAATGTCGAATTCCTGTTTCTCAGCAATAACCAAGTGACTGACATCAGCCCACTGCGCAATCTCCACAAACTTGCCGTGTTGCGGCTTGAGAACAACACCATCGTTGACGTCAGCGCGCTGAGCGCATTATCGAATATAAGAGAACTGGGGCTAGCTCACAACGAGGCTCTTTATGACGTCCAAGCGCTATTGGAAAATGGTGGTATAGCAGAAGGCGATGAGTTAGATCTAAGGTTTACCTATGTACCGTGCTCCGACATTAGCGCTTTCGAGAATAAAGGCGTGAGCATGCTGCGCATTACGGCGCTGAATGGCTCCTCCTGCGATGGCCGGCGGCTGGAAGATCCCTGACATGGAACCCAGTTATCTTCACCCCATTAGTTCGTTTAGCCATAGAACACGCGCCATGTCAGGCGGCTTATTATCTAGGATCAATAACGGTGGAAAACCTTGAGCAAAGTAAATAAAGTTGAAATGGAAGAATTTTTATCCAGGGAATTCCCTCAAGCAAGTTTCCTACTTGAAAGTTTTGATGAAGACTCTGTGACTATTCGACGCAAAGTTGGTGTAGCAGATTTACGTCCCGGCGGAACAGTATCTGGCCCAACAATGATGAGCCTTGCAGATTGCGCCATCTACGTTGCAATTCTCAGAGAAATTGGCCTAGTTGCACTGGCCGTAACTACAAGCCTGAACACCAACTTCCTACGAAAGCCTGTAGCTGACAAGGACATACTTGGCGTTTGTAAAATACTGAAACTTGGGAAAACATTAGCAGTTGGAGAAGTAACGATCTATTCCGAAGGCGATGACCGGCCTATCGCACACTCTGTAGGGACATACTCGATTCCGCCGAATAAATAGACACTTAGTTAGAAATCGAGCTGCCGAAATTTGATAGTTCTCTTCATCGAATCGATGAGTTAATTTTCCATACCCCCTAGCCTTATTGCTTTAATAGTCCATTTTGCACGGCGTTATTCACAAATTCAATCACTGCCACTTCGGGCGCTGAAGACAGTTCAAATGTATCCTGAATAATACAAATTATCTCTCCAAGCGTGTTAGCACCCGTGCAGAGCTCAAGAATCAGAATCGCGGTCGAATTCAGGCGACTCTCTTCATCCATTGAGGGGCCGGAAACAAAAAAGAATTCACCTTCTTCGCGTATTTGGAGTTGTTCGGACTTATGAGGAAATTGTGGAATCTGTACCGGAGCAGTCACCGCACTACTACGCAAGAATTCGAATTCATCGTCAGCATTGTAACGGGGATACCAAGCATAATTAGCGTCAGGCTCCTGCCACTTCTCTCCGTAAAAAGCAGTTAACACATTCGCATAGCCAGTGGGTATCAAGAATGATTGCCCTCGAAGCTTGTGCGGTATCAAAGGAAGGGTATCGGCTTCTGACAGATCGCCTTTTATATCCGGGTAGTGGAAATATTGACCATCACGTACCCATGTAGTCCAGATATCCAAATTGAACACCGCACCAGAGCCTGCCTCTGTTTCTGGCAAAACTCGAACATGAATCTGCCCTTTTGAATTTCTAGTCACGGCAAACTCATGCTCTTTCAGTACCGCGACAATAAATTCGTGCTCTTCCAATATCTCGAAGTCCTTGTCCTTGCGAGAAAGATAGGCGAGGTCCACGTCGTTATCGAAGGCAATAAAGTCGTTCTGGCGAATTGCACCCAATAAGGTGCCCCAGGTGAGATAGAGCTGAATATTAAATTCTTTGAGGAATAATTGTTCGAGTGCCTTCATGGAGCTGACAAGCAGCTCCAACTGTTTCTCATCATAGTGGGAGAAAGCACTCTTTACTGGCTCTTCCAAATTTGAAACAGTACTCACAATTCAGAAGACTGGCATTGAAAATCGATGATCCGATTCTCAGGTGGCGCTACGTTTTTTCTTATTTCGGGCTTGAAGTGCTATCGCTGCTAGGCCAAGACCAAGCAATCCTACCGCTGCCGGCTCAGGCACAGATGCTACGGTGCTACTAACTCCACCGCCTCCCACGGTGCTAGTAGCACCACCAGTGGTAGACGTTGCTTGGGCGTAGACCTTCCTTGCAGTCAATGTCTCAAGGCCAAGGGCCATGGGAACCGCGAAGACAGAAGTCTTCACCAACTTGCCCACAAACTCCCTTCTCGATTTATCCACTGAGGATAGTAGCTCTTTATTCTTCATCTTGTCTGCCCTAGGTGGTTTTCCAATATTCGTTGCTGCTGTTCTTATGCTCAAGTCAAATAACTGTCGAGACTTACTCGAAAATATTCACTCTCATTCAAGTCGCACACTAGCCAAAAGATCTCATTAGACACAGCCCCAAAAAAGCCGCAAGATACATACCCTTTTTGGGACAGCATGGATTTTTCCTTTCATTTCCTGAGCTTACACTTGAGGATAGGATTTGCCTTGCTGCGCATAACCGAGTTTGTAAAATTCACTAAGACTTATCATACCAATACCCTAGAAGTGTGTAAAATTTTCCTTACACTGAGCATCATCAACTCAACCCTCCTAACGCTACCTATTGAAACTGATGTGAGAGCTGGGAATTATTGGCGCAGTACTTAAGCAGCCATTCAGGACAGTTACACTATGGGTACACGGAAACGCATCATGGTAGATATGTCTACCACACTAATTCACCACGGGCATATCCGTATATTAAAGACTGCCAGTGAGCTCGGGCGCGTAATCGTCGCACTCACCACCGACGATGAAATCCTCAGCCACAAGGGATATCAGCCTGAGCTGGCCTTTGCTGATAGAAAGGAGGTTCTGGAAGCGATTCGACATGTTGACGAAGTGATCCCCAGCAAATGGCTAATCGATGAGGCATTTCTCGATAAACACAACATCGATATATTAGTTCACGGAAACGACAACAGCAATCCAATTCCTGCAGAGCGACTGCTAATATTGCCCCGTACTGCAGGAATTAGCAGTGATCAGCTACGAAAGGTAATTCGAAGAAACCCTCAAAGCTAACGTTGAACCAGGCAGAGACAGTGTAGTCACAATGTGCCTGTATTTTTCCTCGGCACCAACATTAACTAACTCCCTCACCTTCATCTTCACAATCAAAAAATCAAAAAAAACCGCGGCCTAAGCCGCGGTTTTTTGACATCTACTGAACCCAACAACTGGAGCGTAGGCCATTAGATCCAACTAGACCACTATTCAGTTACGGTCACAGTCATAAACGCATCGTGATAAAGCCCGCCGTCATCGCCACGGCCCCACAAAATATATTCGCCAGGCTCTTCAAAGGAAACCGTAGTATTAATCATGCCATCAGCAGCAATCTCAGGTGGTGACCAAGACATTCCCCATGCGGAGTTTGAACCGGGCCGAGTGTCTTCCCAAGACTTTGGTTGAGGCGGATCGAAAGTTACCTTGCCTGCACCACGATAGACGTTCCAGGACAGGAACAATCCGTTGATCTTCTGTACTGTCGGCTTCCATGGAATTCTCAGCGCCATCTGCCGCTGAATCATCTCTTCTGTCGTGCCCTCACCAGCGCGAGCGGCAAACGCACGAATGCTGTCGACGCTACTTCTTGCTCTTGGAACACCGTCATCTATCAAGTGAGTCGTAAAGCTCAGTGACTCACCAACACGTACGGTCCGCACGTGCTCACCGTTAACCGTGTCACCTTGAAGGGTTACTACCGGCGCAATATTCGCTCGAGACTCAGGACTGGATGTGCCAGCACCTAA
>JAESUV010000236.1 GCA_016762975.1 Gammaproteobacteria bacterium
GTGCCGCCAACTCCTTGCCAGCCGAAGTTGAACGGTCCATCGTTATCTGCTCCGGGAATGGGCTGTAGGTGAAAGCCAAGACCCCAATCACCCGTTGGTCCGAAGAAGAATGCGTCGCGATTCACTTCGCTGCCGATAAATTTTTGCTTCATTGAATCCAGCGTGGCTTCGCTAATGATACGTGCGCCATTGTACTCTCCGCCATTCAGCAGCATCTGAGCAAAACGTACGTAGTCCTCAGTCGTTGAGTGTAGCCCGCCACCGCCGGACAGCATTGGCTGTACGTCAAGTGGATCGCCCATTTCACCGTGGATAGGGTTTGCGATGCGATCTGCCTTGGATGCATCTACGTAGAACGTAGTCTCATCCATGCCTAGGGGATCGAAGATTCTTTCCTTCAGAAGGGCATCTAGAGGCTTGCCTGCGGCAACTTCTATAACGGCGCCGAGCACGTCAGTTGAGCGCGAATAGTTCCATTTCGTGCCAGGTTCGAAACGCAGGGGCAGGGCAGCAAGATTCTGTGCCAATTCGAGAGCCGTGATGTCAAAGCGTAGAGAGCCAGCTTGAAAGTATTGACGCCCCAAGTCGCTCTCCGGATCGAAGATACCATAAATCAAACCGGACTCATGGGTTAGCAAATGTTGTACAGTCATTTCATTCTTTGCTGCGATAATCTCGCCAGTTTCTTCGTCGATGACCTTCATGTTGGCGAATTCTGGAATGTATTTCGATACAGGGTCCGTAATAGAGATTAAACCATCTTCGACCATGCTCATCGTTGTCACGCTGACGATAGGCTTCGTCATGGAGTAGATGCGGAATAGAGTTTGATCATTCATTTCCGTTGTTTGATTGGGGCCCTGAGTACCAACAGTTTCCAGTACGCCCACACCTTCGCTATTGCCAACCAGGATTATGTTTCCAGAAACAAAGCCGCCATCAACGGCTGCTTGCATCTGTTCGCGTATGCTTTGAATCTCGGATTGGTCGATGCCAAAAGTAGTAGAATCGATCATTTTGATGGAGCTGTCGTGACCACTGCCGTGATGGTCAGCAACCGCGACGGTGCTGAGGCAAACGGCTGCGGTTAAGCAGAGTAGCTTGTGTGGTAGTTTGGTAAATATCATTTCGGTTTCCTCAATAGGTCGCAATTCGATAAAACGGCACTGATGTGGCGTCTCAGCGCGAATATATTGGTTGCTCTTGGAGTAGGGCTATTCCGCGTATGGATAGGTAGAACGCAGGATATTACCCGAATAGGGCAGTAGCAACAACCGCATTAGCTGCGGCAAAATAGCTCCTTCGCCGCGACGGTTATTTTAGGCGAAGTCGCGCGCTAGGGAGCTGCGAATCTCATCAGCTAGCTTGTCAGTGCTGTATTGGTAGTTTTGATGTTCGCTGCGTACTGTCCAAGAGGCACCCTGTTTCGCTGCAGTGATCATCTCATCTGTGAACTCGAAACGGAGAAAATGCACCGCCGAAGTCTTCTCATCCGTGGAGCGGGCTAAGTCTTCATTGGCGATGGGGTAAACCGGATCGAAGCCATCGATCTGTAGTGAAATTAATTCCTCAATCCCTATTAACTGGCTTAGGTGAACTTTACGCTCTGCTTCATCCGGAAATTCAAGCATGAAGGTAACTTTCAAATTCTTCCCGTCGGGAATCAGCGGGTTGTAGGCATTCAATTCTTCGAGGAGGTCTGCCTCGCCGCTGATCTTTTCGACACGAATTAGTTCCAGCACCTGATAGCGCATGGTCATAGTGTCTTCGAAGTGAAGCATTGCGTTTGGACCGAGAGGCAGGCGCCGTGTCTTCTTGTGCTCCATCATGGCCTGTCGAATTACAGCGCGCTGTGCGGTGTAGGCTTCAATGCTCATGAGGTCGTTGATGCTAAGTTTCTTCATTTGTCTTAATTCCAAATCTGGCGTATTCGTCGTCTATATGCCATATGCATGGCAAAGAAGGTCGAGGGGGTGGATAGCTTTCTGGCCGTTATCCAGATTGTTTTCGATGTGCTTGCCGGCAATGGGGCAGTCACTGCCATAGTAGTCAGGGGCCTGTTCTCGAATCTGTTTCACGATAGGGCGAGCTATTTTATTGGCAAATTCGAAAGTCTCGGACTTAACACCGTAGGTGCCATCGTGGCCCGAGCATCGCTCGATATTCTTAACGTGGGTGTCTTCAATAAGTTCGAGAATCTGCTTCGTTTTTGGGCCTATGTTTTGTACCCGCTGGTGGCAGGCTACGTGATAGCTTACGTTGCCTAGTGGGTTCTTGAACTCCATATTGAGTTTTCCAGCCTTGTGTAATTTATGCAGGAACTCGAACGGGTCATAGAACGCCTTTCCTACTGCTAGAACTTTTTCGTCATCGGGAAACATAAGCGGCAGTTCTTGCTTGAACATCAAGACACAGGAAGGAACCGCAGCGACAATCACATTGCCAGCTTGCACCATCTCATACAGCACGGGAATATTTTTGTCTTTTAGCTGGGTAACTGTTTTTAGATCGCCTAGTTCTAACTTCGGCATGCCGCAGCAGTGCTCTCTAACGGCAAGATTTACTTTGATATTGTTGTGTTCGAGCACCTTGACCACGCTGTCCGCGATTCCTGGCTCGTTGTAATTGCAATAGCAGGTTGTAAACAGAGTTACTTGTTGGCGATCAGCGCTCGTATCCGCGCTAGCTGTTGCTGGGTCGTAGATGTGCGCGGCAAGTTTTTTGCGCGCCGGTTGACTCGTGTATTCAGGCAGCTTGGCCTCTTTGTGTATGCCCATCGTCGCATCGAGCATGCCGCGTAGAACGCCATTCTTGTTCGCGCTATTGACGATGGAGTTGATGACGGGCTTCGACGCCATCTTGCCGATCATATCGGTGCTGGTAATGACGTTGTCGCGGAATTTACTTTCGCCTTTCTTGAATTTGACGGCTTTCGCCCGCAGCATTAAGTGCGGGAAGTCGACGTTCCATTCATGAGGCGGAACATAGGGACACTTTGTGAGGTAGCACAGGTCGCAGAGATAGCACTGATCGACAACTTTGCCGTAGTCGGCAACATCGATACCATCGACTTCTAGGGTCGGGCTTTCGTCAACCAAGTCAAACAGTGTCGGGAATGCGTTGCAGAGGCTTACACAACGTCGGCAGCCATGACAGATGTCATAGACTCGCTCTAATTCTTTATTGAGGTTGTCTTCATCCCAGAAAACGGGGTCATTTTGATTGAGCGGATGTCGGGTGGGCGCGCTCAGGCCGCCTTCTCTGCTTTGATCAGACATAAGAAACCCTGATGATTGTAAAATTCAAACGACTAAATTCTTAGTAGAACTACTAGTAGAACTACGAAGCCTTCATTAAAGCCAAGAAACTTGTATTCACAGTTTATAGCTTCGGTTTTGAGCTGTGTGAGCGATTACTGAGATTCTCCAAACTGCTGGCACCCATTTGATGCCAGCAACTTGGCAGGATGCTGGGCTAGTCGTCCAAGGCATCCAATGCTTTCTGAAAACGATTGGCGTGTGAGCGCTCAGCTTTCGCTAGCGTCTCCATCCAGTCGGCAATCTCATCGAAGCCTTCATCACGAGCATCTTTTGCCATGCCAGGATACATGTCAGTGTACTCATGAGTTTCACCGGCAACGGCTGACTTCAGGTTATCTTCAGTGCCGCCAATAGGCATGCCAGTAGCTGGATCACCAATTTCTTCGAGATACTCAAGGTGGCCGTGTGCGTGTCCAGTCTCGCCTTCTGCTGTAGAGCGGAAAAGTGCAGATACATCGTTGTAACCTTCGACGTCAGCCTTCTGGGCAAAATACAGGTAGCGACGGTTCGCCTGCGATTCACCTGCGAATGCAGCTTTTAAATTATCTTCTGTCTTTGAACCTTTCAATGACATGTTGTTTCTCCTAGTGGTTTGCAAATAGCTAATGCGGATCTTGTGCTCTCCCCGGTCGCTTTGTCAGCAACAAGTGGAGGAGCACTGAATTGGGGTTACTTTACGTCAATTCGAATATCAAATCTAATTGATTTTTTTGAATGCATTGATCGTTTTTATCGATTATTATTTTGACTATGAATACTTCAATTAAGCAGCTCAAATACCTCTGCGCGGTAGCCGAATACCGGCATTTCAGTAAGGCTGCAGCGGCCTGCCATGTAACGCAGTCCACCTTAAGTGCAGCGATAGCGGAGCTAGAATCCCAGCTCGGTGTAAAGATTTTTGAGCGTAACAAGAAGACGGTGCTGATCACTTCTCTAGGTGAGAAACTTGTTGTGCAGGCGCGCATAGTTCTTGGTGACGTTGAGGACTTCGTAGGTATCGCTCGCGCTCATGAGGCTCCGCTTGTGGGAGACCTGCGTCTAGGGGTAATTCCAACAATAGGGCCATTTCTACTTCCCGCTATTCTTTCGGATTTGCGTAAGAGTTTTGACAAACTGAAGCTATACCTAAAAGAAGGAATGAGTGCCGATCTAGTCGAGCAACTACAGCAGGGGCAATTGGACTTAATCATCTTGGCCTTACCCTTTCCGCTGCCTGATATGGAGACAGTGAGCCTGTTTAAAGACGAATTTTTACTGTGCCTTCCTCCAGGTCACGCGCTAGAAAAAATGCAGCAAGTGAAACAGCACCAGCTGCGCGGGCAGAGTCTTCTGCTCCTAGAAGAAGGGCATTGTCTTCGCGACCATGCATTGGAGGCTTGCAAGCTAGAGAGCGCCGATACTGACCTTGTCTACCAAGGGACGAGTCTGCACACCCTAGTGCAGATGGTGGCAAACGGCTTGGGTATGACGCTGCTGCCTGCTATGTCGGTTGATGCCGATGTGCTAGGCGATACAGGCCTTCAGCTCAAACATTTCTCTAACGAGAATGTGTCTAGAGAAGTGGGTATGGCTTGGCGCAAGTCAGACCCACGTCGAGAAGAATATTTGCTACTGGCCGAGTTTGTTAAGGAGCATTTCGGCCGCTCGGYCAAATCGSYAAAGAAGGCTAAATGAGGGTATTTGCCGTTTCGGATATCCATGTTGACTATGTAGAAAATTTGRCTTGGATTCTTRGTCTGGAYCACAAGGAATACGCAAACGATATTCTCATCCTGGCCGGCGACGTGACTGATAAGATGCCGTTRCTCGAGCAGGTCTTCGTCTCGCTARYTGCAAGTTTTAAGGCAGTATTGTTTGTGCCGGGTAATCATGAGCTGTGGGTGCAGGAGGGGGATTTCGACTGTTCTCTGAATAAATTCGAAGCGGTTGCCGAGCTGTGTAATTCCTGCGGTGTTCATGCAGATGTTTTCGAGCTGCCTGATATTAGTTTCGTGCCCTTGTATTCTTGGTACGATTTCTCCTTCGGCGAGCCAGACCGGCATCTGCGCAGGGCGTGGCGCGACTTTCGAGCCTGCTCATGGCCTGAGCACCTACCCGAAAGTAAGGATGTCACAGAGCACTTTCTTAAGCTGAATATCCCCAAGCTGGCTATCCGCAATAAGACGGTAATCAGCTTTTCGCATTTCTTGCCAAGAATAGATGTTATGCCTGCTGGAATACCGGAGAAACGAAGAAATATTTACCCGGTTCTCGGGAGCGAGGCTCTGGGTTTGCAGGTCAGGCAGTTAAATCCGGCGATTCATGTGTATGGACATAGCCATGTGAACCAATCCATCGAGCTAGATGATGTACATTATGTGAACAATGCCTTTGCGTATCCTAGCGAAGCGCATATTGCCCGTAAGCAGCTTAAGTGTATCTACGAATGCTGAATAGAATTGATTGAGATTTACTAGAGAGAAAGACAGCTGTGACAGAAATGCGGATTAACGAGTCAGAAATTCACCTCTGGCAATTAGAGCAGGCCGACTTCGAGCTGTCTTCGTTACAGAGTGAGTGCCTAGCGTGGTTAACGGAGGCTGAGCTCAAGCGGTATCGGCGCTTTCAGTTCGATCGACACCGCAAGCAATTGCTGCTCGGTCGCGTTCTCATGCGGGTTGCGCTATCGAGTTACGATAGGTCGGTAGCCGCTGCGTCCTGGAATTTTACCCACAACGACTATGGCAAACCTGCTATCAGCAAGGAGCAGAATACTGCTTCGCTCTATTTCAACTTATCCCATTCGGCCGGCAAGGTGGTCCTCGCGGTGTCGCGATTCCAAGATATTGGGGTCGACGTAGAGTGTGCGAGAAAGTCGCGGCGAATAGCGGCGATCGCTCAGCGCTATTTTTCGGACAATGAAACAGCCGAGTTGCTTGTCTTGCCAGAAGATCAGCAGCAGTCGCGCTTTTATGATTTATGGACGTTGAAAGAAGCGTATATCAAGGCTTGCGGTATGGGATTGGCGATACCACTGCAACATTTTTCCTATGGCTTTCCGGGCGACGATAAGCTCACAGTCGAGTTCGATACACGGCGCAATGACGTGGAAAGCGCGTGGCAATTTTGGCAAGTTTCTGCTGGGCCTGATTTTAAATTGGCGATTGCAGCGAAAGCGGGCGAAGAGAGACAGGCGCACACGCTATTGGGCTGGAGGCTGGTCGGCGTGGATGAGTTTCTCGAACAAGAGATTCAAGTTATTCGTAGTAAGTAGCCTGACTATTCGTCGTCTTCTGTTTTTTCGGCCTGCCACATCTTTACGGTACGAATTACATTGCCCTTTACCTGCACCGTCTCCGCATAGTATCCGTCTAGCCTGATGCCTACGGCTGAGTCAGGGATTGATTGCAGCATCTCAGTGAGCAAACCGCTAAGAGTTTTTGCTCCAGTGTTGTCTAGGCTCCAGGAGAGAATGCGATTGATGTCGCGAATGCTGGTGGAACCATCGATCAGGAAGCTGCCATCTTCCTGAGCATGGAAATCCTTGCTGCTGTCAGCAAGGTCGGTGGTAAATTCGCCAACGATTTCTTCGAGTATGTCTTCTAGAGTTACGAGCCCTTTGATGGCTCCATATTCATCAACAACGACTGCCATGCGTAATTTCTTTTTCTGGAAATTGGTCAGTTGAATGTGCAGAGGCGTGCTTTCCGGAATGTAGTAGGGCTCGACAGTTTCTCCAAGTATTGCGGCCTTATTGACTGTCTCCAGCCGAATCAGTTTGCCGACACTGCGCAGGTGCAGAATGCCAATTAAGTTATTGATGTCTTTTCTATAAACCGGCATGCGTGTGTGCTGACTACTGCCGATTAGACGAAGAATTTCGTCGATGTCATCTTCTATATCTAAGCCGATGATGTCATTTCTTGGCACCAGAATATCATTAACTGTAACGTGTTCTAGGTCGAAGATGTTGAGCAGCATGCCCAGTCTGCGCTGCGGCAGTCTCTCGCTAGACTCGTAGACTACGGTGCGTAGTTCTTCTGCGGAAAGTTGCTGATGACTGTCGTCGGATACTGAATTAAAACCCAAGACTCTCACGAGCGCATTCGAAATCACATTCACCACCCACACTACTGGATACAGAATCTTCAACAGTAGCATTAAGATCAGACTTGAAGGGTAGGCGATTTTTTCTGGATAGAGCGCGGCAATTGTCTTCGGTGTAACTTCGGCGAATATCAATACGACAAGTGTTAGGACGACCGCAGTTATTAGTGGCGCGGGCTCGCCGAATATTTCAATAGCGATAGTAGTGGCGATTGCTGCCGCGAGAAAGTTAACGAAATTATTGCCGATCAGGATGACACCGATCAGCTTGTCGGGAGTCTCTAGTAGTTTGCTTGCCCGACTCGCTCCAGGGTGCTTATTTCTAGTAAGGTGCTTCAGACGGTAGCGGTTGAGACTCATCATCCCGGTTTCGGAACTAGAGAAATACGCCGATGCAAGGATCAGTAATCCAAAGGAAAGGAGCAACATGGATAAGCTGGATTCTTCCGTGCTCATTTAGTGGCTATATTTAAAGAGGAGATGAGAATTGATGGAGTGCACTATCAACTGATTAAGTATTCTAGGGCAAACTTCACGCCATAGAATCCGATGATAAGCAGAGCAAAGCCACTTAAGGTTCCGCGAATAGCGGTTTGACCACGCCAGCCAAGTTGGTGGCGGCCCCAGAGTAGCACGGCGAAAACGATCCAGGCCAAGAGTGAAAACCCGGTCTTATGAATGACTCCGTCTGCGCTCCAGATATCATCGAAGAACAAGAAGGCGGTGGCAATAGTGAGGGTCAACAGCACTTGCCCAACCCAGACTAGCTCGAATAGGAAGGCCTCCATGTCTTGAAGGGAAGGAAGTTTGCGAATCAGTCCGCCTGTATGCCCATGTTTCAATTGGTGATCTTGGTAGGCAAGAAAACCAGCCTGCAAGGCGGCGATAGTAATAAAGCCATAGGCCAGAATCGAAATCAGCACATGGCTAGCGAGGCTCAAGCTCATATTCGTTGGCGGGTAGTCGCTGCGAATTGTGAGAGAAGCGACGATGCTGATAGCCGCTAAGGGAAACAAACCGAGAAAGAGTATCTGCAGCGGTTTGCGCAGACTGCTAATGAGGACGGATAAGGAAATGGACAGAGTTATTAGCGTGCTGATTTCAAACAGTCCGAAGTGAAAGCCATCAGTGCTCAGAATGACCCCGTAGGCGCTGATAGCATGAGCTAAGATGGCCAATCCACCGAATAGAAAAACCTGGCTGCGCGTTTCTTTGTTCGACTTGAAATTCATGCCTTGAAAGACAGAGCCCATCAAGTAGAAGAAGACAGCGAATAGTCCAGAAATTACGGTAACTTGCATGATGAATAAAGGTTTGGGCTTCGCCAGAGACGTGTTAAAAAGATCAATTAGTTCAGTGCGAAAGTGTCGCACATGTATACTAACGGTTGAAGCCCTTTTTTAATGCGTTAGAGATTCGTTATAATGCAGCTCGGTCAATGCTACTAGCCATTTCCCGCTAAGGGTAATGCGAGTGTGTCAAAAGCCAGTGAAATGACATTTCACGCCAGCTTTTGGCGCACGACACACAGAAAAAGTCATGGATGACTTTTCTGTATCGAATAAGTTGCACAGGGATGTGCAACCATTGCCCATTAAGGGCAATGCGAGTGTGTCAAAAGCCAGTGAAATGACATTTCACGCCAGCTTTTGGCGCACGACACACAGAAAAAGTCATGGAT
>JAESUV010000076.1 GCA_016762975.1 Gammaproteobacteria bacterium
AGCGAGCTATCCTGATTTCCGCGACCATCAATGCCGCCGATCTTATGGGTCTGACCGACATTATTGGGACTATCGAAGCCGGAAAAGATGCGGATATTGTTGCGACGGCTGGCAATCCATTAGTAGACATCTCGGCAATGATGAGGCCGACTTTCGTTATGGCGCGTGGGAACGAAGTAAACCTCGATGTGCCGCCGGTTGATTTGTTTCCTTGGCCGAACAATTTTTAGGAGTAACCCTGTGCGCATAGCTACTCCTTAAGGTAACAGTATCTCAGAGGTGTACCGGCTAGAGCCGGCAGAGTACTCCTAACGGGAGCATTTATACAAGAAATCGCAGGCTATTGAGTATGTGCAGATTCTAGATTATGAGTGGGCGGTCATGTGCGGACTTTTTAGTTGGTTCTAACTCAAATGAAGATTAGCCTATGTGAATTTTATCGGGCACAATCCCTCAGCTACTGAATAGGGAAGAGCTCGAGGCGGGAATGAATCTACTACACATCTCAGACATGCATTTTGGCCCTCGTCATTGGCAAGGGAGTAGTGAGCTGCTGCTGGAGAAATTGAATAGCTACGCGACTGATATTGTTATCAATACAGGAGACATTACGACTGACGCTCTCGGAATGGAGTTTGAAGCAGCAGGCAAATTTCTCAGCTTGATTGATTGTCAGCACATCGTTTCTATTCCAGGAAATCATGATAAGCGAAATATGCGCAGTGCCGAATATTTTAATCAATATATCGACAACGTAGAAGTTATTCGTCCGTTAGATCGGGAAAAGTGCAGCAAGAAGAATATTTTCCTTGATGATAACGTCAATGGAATTAAGGAGCATTTTACTGATATCAATTTCCTTAAAAATATCGTCATTGATGGTGTGTCTTTTCTGGTGGTTTGCCTCGATTCCAGCGAGCTCTATGAAGATAATGGTCTTGTTGATAGCGAAATGTTAAGAACAGTTTCTCGTGCAATTGACAAGGCAAGCTACGATCAAATAATTTTGCTGAATCACCATCCCATCCTCGATACAGATTCAGACCCTCTTTTTAATTCTAGAACCGTTATCCAATTTGTAATAAAACACAATATTGAGTATTTTTTCTGTGGCCATTCTCATCAATTGTCAATGATGAGATCGACTGACCTGTATCACAAGCACTCATTTACTCAATATAAGAATGGGTCGCTATCTAGCGTTAATACCCCAGATGACACAAATATGTTTTTATACTTCGAGAACTTTGGCTCTGCAGAGATGATTATTCATGTGGTTAGAGCCATTGTTGAAAATGAAAGCTTGAAGTTTAGGGTAGAAATAATCATTCCAAAATAAAGCTTTCCTTGAGTAAAATTAGCATATGAACAGCCTAGGCACGTCGAACATCCGTTGGGAAATGCGAATCGTCATCAGTATGTGCTTAGGCTACGGCATGCTAATGCTTTGCCGGACAGTTGTCGGCGTAGCAGGACCTGCCATGTTGGCTGACCCTATGCTCACTCTTGATACGGCAACTTTTGGTGCTATTTTGGGTTGGGGGACGGCTGGCAATTTAACCGGGAAGCTCACTACCGGTGTTCTAGCTGATAAGCTCGGCGGTAGTAAAGTATTTATCTGGTCCATCGGGCTCGCGGCCATCGCTACATTTATATTTGGCACTCTATCAAGCAACTTTGCTTTCTTTGCGCTGTATTTTCTCACGGTATTTGCCAAGTCTGCGGGTTGGCCATCAATGGCGAACATAATTCGCATTGGATTCGTACAGGCTAAGCACGGTCGAGTATGGGGCTTTATAGCAACAAGCTCGCGAATAAGCTCCGTCGCCACCACTCTACTAGTCAGCAGTTTACTCCTCATAATGTCTTGGCGGGGTTTGTTCTATATGGCGGGCGCGCTTGCGTTGGTGAGTGCTATCATTTTGCCCCGATATTTGAAGAGCTCGGTGCAGGGCGCAGGGAAAATGGCCGCAAATGCGGAAGACTCAACCGAGACCGTCTCTAGTAGCTCAGAAGATCATCCGCTCAGTAAAACTGAGACACGCGCCGCTATCCGCGTTTTCATCAGCAATCCTAGGTTCTGGTTAATCAGTCTTGGTGTTTCTTCATTGGCAGTTCTTTTTGAATTCCAAGTTTTTTTGCCCATTTATCTTAGTGAGACATTTTCCTTGCCGCCGGCACAAGCTGGCATGGCGTCTTCGGCATTTCCGCTGGGATGCCTCGTTGCGGTTTTCAGCGGAGGTTTTATCTACGATAAACTTTCTAAAAGAAATATTGTTTATACAATGGGCGCTACGTTGATTGTSGCTGTTYTATGCCTSCTGAGTTTGAGRCTTCTCGGTGTCTATGATTTAGGCGCTGGGCTAGAATTGGTGCTTACTATCGGYCTCATATTTCTTTTTGGYTTYGCGATCTCKCCAGCGTATTACATCCCAATGAGYGTCTTTTCRATCGGCTTTGGCGGCAAGCATTGCGGYTTGCTTGTTGGCTTAATCGATGCATTTGCCTAYTTTGGTGCAATGATGTTCGATTTYATTGGTGGAGCAGTAGCGAACAAAGAAGGTGGGTGGGAAGATTTTATTCTTATACTCATTGTGACTTCCATGTTGGCGACAATTATTATGACTRCCTTCCTCTATYTAGACTATCGAGACTCAGAACGTGATCTCGAATTAGCTCTACCCTCCTAAAGCAGCTTGCTGGTTCATTTGTTTGTGACAGCTTTGGTTTTGATGTGGAACAAGGATAATTTCTGAGGGAGTACTATCTTTGTACGCTATTCACAATTGAGAACGATTGAGGCTTTCCATGCACGCTCCCGCATACAAGAAAATGGCTGGTACCGCTGCAGTATTCCTTTCAAGCGACTTTGACAAAGCCGCTCCAGTTGAACGAGATGGCATGGTGTGGACGGCAGAAGAGCTGCATCTTGATAAGCTGCCTAAGGAACGTCATCGCAAGCCTATGATGCAGACGGTGCTCGCCTTGGAAGGCCTAGAGGAATACGACAAACCAGAAGATGGCGACACACGTTGCGTTGACTCTGTTGGGAGCGATTTTGTCTATTTTCAGCTAATTAGCGGTTGGGTTCAGCAAAATTAGCATTCCGGTACCCACGGCCAACTAGGTCGCTGGATTTCCCAGCCTTTTACACCACCCCTTTGATTCCTCTTCGGTATCTAGTTTTTATTGTGGTCGCTTTCTTTGTGAGCATCTTAGCGATTTCAAATAGCCCAGACTTCGGGGGCGTGAAAATCGAATGATCGAATGCTTGTTCTACATCAAGGTTTAGGTGGATAAAGGCCTATTCACTGCTGTTTGTTCGATATTAGAAAGAACCCTGCTATCAAAATGATTAGACTCGGCTGAGAACTAACAACATTCTGGAATTTACTCCGATTGATCGAAATCGGCATAAATTTCATATCAAATGAGAGGATAGACATGAGAATTTCGTCAATCATGAGCAAGGGCCTGCTACTGGCCTTTTTTGGAATGATACTTCCGTCGGCGACTCTCGCTCAGGAAATCACATTCCACAAAGATATCGAGCCAATTCTGCAGCGCAGCTGCCAGACTTGCCATCGCCCCAGTGGTGTGGCTCCTATGCCACTGATCGAGTATGACCAAGTTGCACCCTATGCAGGACTTATAGAATACAAGACCGGCCTGCGCGACCGTGCGGGCGCAATGCCGCCTTGGTATGCAGAGAAAGATGTGGGCATACAGCACTATAAGGATGACCCGTCTCTCAGTGACGAAGAGATAGCGGCCATTTCTACTTGGGCTCGAAGCGGAACTCCCAAGGGAGACATCGCAGATGCTCCTGAGGCGCTAGTATTTGATGATGTCACCAAGTGGAAGCTCGGTGAGCCAGATCTGATTGTTAATACTGAAGATTTCTTTATGGAATCGGGCCGTCCAGACTGGTGGGGTGAAATTCCAAGCATTTCAACTGGCTTGACGGAAGATCGTTATGTTAAATCAATAGAAATTGTGGAAGTGAACGATGTGGGCGTTGGTGCCGATGCTTCTGATACCGTGGGTGGTTTGTATATTTTTCACCATATGATCTGGCGGACTGAAGTGCTGGACGAGAACGGAGAAATAATTCCAGGTGAAGCCGTTAATTGGCCGGTGCATGAAGTAGGTCGTAACGGTGATGTCTTTGATCCGGATGCAGGCCCCTTGCTAAAAGCTGGTTCTGCATTCTATACAGATTCTGTACACATGCACTCAAATGGGCGTGATACCACTGGTCATCTTCAACTTGGTTTCACTTTTCATCCAGAAGGTTATGAGCCGAAGTACCGGTCTCGGGTGAGTTCTCTAGGCAATGGTGTAGATATCAGTGTCGAGGGTAATGCAAGGGATCAGGAATTACATGCCTATCAGGTGTTGAGCGAAAACACTAAGATCATTACTTTTGAGCCTCATCTTCATGCGCCAGGCGAGCGCATGTGCCTAGAGGCAATCTGGGGCTACACTGTAGAGACTCTTTCCTGTGTAGGTTATGACCACAACTGGGTGAGAGGCTATGGATTCGAAGATGACTATACCCCACTGCTTCCTAAAGGCACCGTGCTTCACATCACTGGTTATTTCGACAACACCAGCGTCAATATGAATGTGCCCGATGCGCGTAACTGGCAGGGATCAGGCAACCGTTCTGTAACTAATATGTTCATCGATTTAGGGTCCAGAGTAACTATGACTGATGAGCAATTCGAAGAAGAAATGGAGAAGCGACGCAAGAACCTAAACTTGGGAGCTAATGATCACGTAATTGGCTGCCCACTATGTTTAGCACCTTTGGTATGGCCAATTGCGGAATCCTCGGGTGGAAGTGAGTAAGAAAGATATAGAGAGACGAGGCTCCCATTGGAGCCTCGTCTCTTGATCGTTAATCTAGGTTTAGGAGCAAAGAGTCTCCTAACAGACAGGTGGGATATGAATACCGATAAATTACTTAGAATTATTGCTGTAATGTTTGCTGCTACTTTAACTGTACTGCCTAATATTGCGAGCGCAGATCAGGCTTATGGCTATACTAGAAATACCTATACCCATGGGCAGCACGCTGATGTTGCATATGAAGGCTGGCGTGAGAATGACGATGGAACAATCTCTCTCACATTTGGCTATTTCAATCATAACTGGGAAGAAGAGCTTGATGTCCCGATTGGGATGAACAATCGCTTCACAACAGGGGAGCCTGATCGTGGTCAACCTACTCATTTCCTGCCGCGTCGCAACAGGTTCACCTTCGATGTAATCGTTCCGGGTGACTTTGGCGAGGAGGGAGAGTTGGCATGGGAGTTGACTTCACCTAATGGTCTGACTCGAACTGCCTACGGAACACTTCGTGCAGATTACAAGATAGATAATATTATTATCATGTCTGAAACAGGGGCTCTGGGAGCAGGATCGTCAGATGCAGAAACCAGAGCGAATATCCCTCCGCTTAATGAGTTAGTTGGAGACGAAATTCGAACTGCGCGTGTAGGCGAGCCGCTGACTTTTCAGACTCGAGTAAGTGATGATGGTGTGCCGACGCCATTCGATCCGATGAGGCGCGCCAGATTGATTGGTGGTGCTGCTGCTGCTCTGGCAACGCCGGCAATGATCCGTAAGAGGATGATGGGCATGGCGCCGATTAGACCTACTGTTGCCAAGAACAACGGCCTGTTTTTGTCATGGAATGTCTATCGTGCTCCTGAGTCCGTGTCGGGCAATGTGAAAGAGACTGTTAGTTTCGACCCGCCTCAAATTAAGCCTTGGGAAGATACTCGCACCGCTGCTAATTCGCCTTGGAGCTGGTTGTGGATACCACCGGAGCTTCCCGAGGATGGAATTTATGAAGTGTCAGTCACCTTTGACGAGCCGGGTACTTACCTACTCTGGGGGCGGGCAGACGATGGCGGACTTTACACTGATCAATACCTGACGGTTAATGTTGCTCGTTAATAATTTCGCAAGTACCTCGGTAGGTCTAGTTTAGGTATAAATGAAACACGAACCAGGGGAAGAAAGCCTTCCTCTGGTTTTTTTATGATTGAAGAGTTGGGAGGTTGATGTGGGTGCAGTAACAAGAGCAAGAGAAGAAAATGCTTGTGAATTAATAAAGCAGTATCAAAAAATCAATTTGGTTTTTTTATTGTTTATTAGCTTTCTATTTCTTAGCTCGCTGACGCTAGCTCAGCCGCATGAGATGCACGGCATATCTAATAGTGGTGGCTTGTTAGATTCAAATATGCCAGCTGATAATGAAGTTCTTGCCAAGGTTCCACAATCTATCATGTTGAATTTTTCTTCTGAAGTGCGACTTGTGAAGCTAGCATTAAAAGAAACTAAGCAAGGCGAGATTCTTATCGATTTTCGTTATGACCCTACCGCAGCGATGCGCTATATGCATACCCTACCGAGGCTGGAGGCAGCCGATTACTACAAGGTCGAGTGGGCGGCACTCAAGGCCTCTGGTGAACTTGTCAAAGGTAGTTTCTACTTTTCATTTGGCGATGATGCCAAGCCCCCATCCGAATACTTGAATGAGATGGATCATGAGATGATGATCATGTCGCCGGACTATAGGTTGCTTTAGGGGCTGGCGCCCCCTCATACCCTATAGAGTAGACATATACCACCAAAGAAGAATCAGGGTGGGTACTAATATGACGGTCATGAGGGTCGTGATGGCGATCATTTTATTGGCCCACAATYTTTTCATGCTTAATCCTCTGCACCTTCAGTGKTTTTCATGCTCATTTTCCATGAAGGTAGTRTCAATTTAATTCAGGTTGCTCAGRTTCTATTTCGGCATCTCTAATYACATAGATAGTMTGGGTTCCCGATTCATCTGTGATGGTTTTYATTCTTGCTTTGACMGRGAAAGTCTTGCCATCWATGCGCTCCATATTTGCRCKAAGCGMTTGTTCTTTCTYGRTRTTYTTGTGSCAATAATTYCCAGAAAAAAGATCGTCTATATACATCTTCYTAATTGTCTGTGAATTAGTATATCCGAATACGTTCTCCGCCCTTTTGTTCCAAGWTAGTAAYAAACCCGCACTGCTCACAGTGAGGATGATATCGACAGARTTRTCGAGAATRAATCTTAGGTYTGCCTCGGATCGTGTTTTTTCTTTGAGCAAYGTGTYYAGCTTAGAATGGGCAYTCTCTATTTCCGCAAGGACCAGCGCTGATACCAGTATCGGAAATACCAGCACATCTAAGTARTACAGCAGGTACACCATYTCAGTCGAATCGACAATGAGTAGCGCTATTCGAATGGATGCAAGCGAGATGCCACTGAGAATTAGTAGAATTTTCCCAGATAGAGCGGCAATTTCTGTGTGCCTGATTTTCCAGAGAACTGCCAATACAGTAAAAATTGCAGGCAGGGTAATCGCAAGCCAACCGGATATTGATTGAGGGTATCCGGTAACGACAGTAAAGACGAGCCCAAGTATGTATGAGGCTAGTAGGAGGCCAAGGAGWAYCTTGTGGTCGGTACTAAAKGCACTTTCTTTGCGGATAATGGTGCAGAGCAGCATCCAGGATGCAAAAAACTGTAGAAAGAAAGACAGAAGTAAAGCTAGGTAAGATTCAGGGCTGAAGGATAGCAACAGTGCTGGAATCTGCCTTAGGGCTTCGATTCCAATGGCAATACTGCCCAACAATAAATAGGGCTTGCGCGTGCTATTGTAATTTACCCGCAGGCTAATAAAAGCCATCAGGTTGAGGATAAGAATGAAGCCTGTAGCGACTAAAACATAGGCAGTTGGTTGGTTCAAAATTCTAGATCTCGGCTCTTGGGTTTTTCGTGTCGGGACAACTTATTTTAGATAGCATTTAGGCTCAATATTTTACTACCAAGGAAGAAAATTAATGGGCCTACCAAGTTAAATCATCCGGGATCTGAAAGTCCGCATAGGGATCATCTTCTTCACCAATAGTATTTTGTTGGGCCTGAAACGCTACGACCTTAGTATCACGTTGCTCAATCTTCTGCGCTACACCTATGGGTACTAATACGTGATTGTGTTTCTGCCCGTCCTTCTGCGTAACTATGGCTAGTGTGCCGCGACTGAGTTGATCAATCTGATTTTGACTGACGTAAATGTGTTTAATTAGTTTGCTATCGGTAAAGCTGAATTTTTGGTCGCCGTCTTTCGCGACAATGTTCATCTCAATGAGCTGTTTTATCTGAGCCGCCAAGGCATGTACTTCGGCTTGCTTGTTTTTTTCCAGATTCAGTTGCCGATCCTTGGCTATTTTCTCGGACTTCGTCCGATCCAGCGCTAATTTATGCTGATCCACCGCAGGATTCTTGGTCTTGCGGGCAAGTTTTTCCTGTTTGTTTTTGGCGCGCTTGAGTTGCTTGGCTTTCTTATCGTCTATCAAGCCAGATTTTTTGAGTTGATCTTGTAGGGAAGCAGACATAGGGAAATAATTGGTTTGGGCTGTTAGTTGAGTGAGTAGTAGTTAGAAAATCGAGGATTAGTCACGACCTGTGTTAGCTTAACATGGGCAATTCGGAAAATGAGAGTTAAAACATTAGAATCTCCAAGTGTTGATTTGCGGCGGAATCTGACCCAGTATCGTCCTAAGTTAGCTTGTTGCTAACCATGATGGGAAGGGTGGAAGATGGGCTGGATAGCCCTAGATCGAGGCACAGCATAGACGCGTAAACCAGACCTGCTATGACGGCCCATGGAGGCTCGATCCGCGGGCAAATGGATTGCGAGGCCAGTGTTTTATTCAATTGAGATAAGTATGGGGTGATTGAATTAGGTACGGACCGTTTGAGATGTTGGTTACGTTGCCGCCTAACTTGTGAAACCTCTGAATCCTGTGATTGTTGAGTTAGACTAGGTGCCATGAAATATCTACTGTTAGCGGTCTTAGCCATTGTTGCTGCCTGCAACAGCGGCGCCCCTTCCTTCGCGGGTATGAATGAGTTGGAACTCGCCGCATACAATCGTGAGTTGCCCCCTGAAAGGCATATTTATTGCGTTCAGGAGTCTACTACTTCGACTTTTATTCGCAAACGCATTTGCCGCAGCTATGAAGATTGG
>JAESUV010000077.1 GCA_016762975.1 Gammaproteobacteria bacterium
CTACTCTTGTCAGCACTGCCAGCGTCCTCCGTTGCTTGAGGTTTCGTACTCGCCCTTAAGCGATAAGGGGATTCAAAGGGGTTGAAAACAAGCTGAGTAATATGGCCGCTGCCGTTTTGATAAACAGCTCGCTCGATTACATTTTTCAATTCTCGAATATTTCCAGGCCAGGAGTATTTGCTAAGCGCCTTCTCTACCTTATCGGAAAATCCAGCGAAGAACTCCCCGCCGATTTCTTTTACCATGCCTACTGCAAAATATTCCGCGAGAATCAAAATATCTTCTGCGCGCTCTCGCAGCGGAGGCAAAGTCACGACATCAAATGCGAGCCTATCCAATAGATCTTCTCGAAATCGGCCCTGACTCGCTAAGGCAGGAAGATCTTCATTCGTTGCCCCTACGATTCTTACGTCCACGTTGAGTGTCTCATTGCCACCGAGCCTTTCGAATTCACCGTATTCTATAACGCGAAGTATTTTTTCCTGAACAGGCATCGCCATATTAGCGAGCTCATCCATGAACAGAGTGCCGCCGTGAGCCCGCTCAAAAAAACCCTTTCTCTGCTTGATCGCGCCGGTAAATGCGCCAGCCTCATGACCGAATAGCTGAGCCTCCAATAAGGTATCACTCATCGCTGCACAGTTAATCTTAAGAAAGGTTTGCTCCCAACGCTGGGAAAGGTAATGTAGTCGCGCAGCAACTAATTCCTTGCCAGTACCGCGCTCACCGACGAAAAGAACCGGCTTATTCAGCGGGGCCACATGGGAGATATGCTCCTGCATTTCAAGAAAACTGGCAGACTCGCCAATCATCCTTGGGGCTATTTTCTGTTGAGGCATAATAATCTTATTTATATCAGGTGGTTACAGAATTACATCTGCCCTTTCGTCAACTTTCGTTGGCCTGACTACATCAGTGGGGGCTAAACGTGATATGAGTAGTGAAAATTACCACTAGTTAAGTTATTTAGCTATCTCGGACACTATTTGAAAACACTACTAAAATTAAGCTCTTTATTATCAAAGACTTATAGAGCTGTAATTGTTGGCACGCTATCTGCTAAATAGTAACTAAGCCAGCCTTTTGCATGGCACTAGAGACTAACGGTAGTCGAGGTAAACGTAATGAGTATATTTAATAGACTTTCCGACATTATCAATTCCAACATCAGCTCTTTGTTGGATAAGGCGGAGAATCCGGAAAAGATGATTCGCATGGTGATCCAAGAAATGGAAGAAACATTGGTTGAAGTGCGCAGCGGCACAGCCAAGGTTATCGCCGAGAAGAAGACACTAAGCCGCCGTGCTGAGCAACTTACGAGACAGGCACAGGACTGGGAAGGCAAGGCCGAACTCGCGCTATCCAAGGGTCGAGATGACCTAGCGAAGGCTGCCCTGCTGGAGAAATCCAACATCAACTCCAGCGTTGTGATCACTGAAAGGGACCTAGCAAAGCTCGATGAGACCCTAGATAAGCTAAGCACTGAGATCGAACAGCTACAGGCGAAGCTCAACGATGCTCGAGCCCGCCAGAAGACGATTGTCATGCGTACCACAGCAACCGAATCCAGGCTTAGTGTTAATAGACAGCTACACAGTTATTCTATTGACAATGCCATGAGCAAATTTGAGTATTACGAAAAGAAGATCGATCAAATGGAAGGTCAGATGGATAGTATCCACATTGAGAAACGTGGCTTGCAGAGCGAGTTCGACGAACTCGAGAAGCAAGAATCCATAGACAAAGAACTTGAAGCATTAAAAAATAAACTTAAAAATCAATAGGCTTTCAGATGGGTACATTTGAGTTCATTTTAGCGATAGTGGCCATGGTGTTTGGCTCCATCACACTGTGGATATTCTTACTAAGGAAAGGAAAGCGCTCAGTGCGTATCGATGCTGATGGCAAATACAATATGGGTGAGCTATCAGCAATGGCTCAATCACTGACAGAGCGCATCGACATACTCGAATCGATACTGGATGCAGAAGTCCCAGATTGGAGAGAACAGAATGAACGCGGACAGCAGTAGATTGAAATTAAATCGGCATGACGCACGCTGGCTAGGAGTCTGCGCAGGTATTGCAGATTGGTTGGACGTTCCGATTATTCTAGTCCGGGTAATCTTTGTAATTTGTGTAATATCTTGGCCCACTCTCATCATCGGCTATTTCCTGCTCTATTTCTGTCTCGATAAAGACATAACGCCAGATAAAATGCGTAATTATTTTAAGGGCGCCAGCACCGCCGAACATTTCAAACAATTGAATTACCGCAAGCCCATTTACAAGAATGCTCGCAATAAACGCCTCGCCGGTGTATGTAGCGGAATCGCTGACTACTTCGAGGTAAGTGCATTTGCCGTTCGAGCAGTCACGCTTTTTTCCCTGTTCCTATTTGGCCCCTTCACCTTTTGGGCCTATGTAATCTGCATTTTCGTTTTCGAAGCAGACCCTCATGTAACGCCTACTAGCCGCCAAGCACGGAGAGCCAAGCGCAAGCAGAGGAAATTCGAGCGAAGAGCYAGAAGAAAAAACAGCAAGAGCTAYGTAAACGAGGAATACACAAATTTTGCCGAAGACCTGGCCAATGAAGCCTATGCCGAGGYGACTGCTGCCTAYAAGRATGCGACAGAAMAWKATGCARCTRAAGAACAGAAKGAACAGGCAGAGGAAGATTCGACTACTCAGTACACGCACGATAAATGCACAGAGATCTACAACTCWATGGAAATGCGCCTACGYGAGATTGAAGCATTCATGACCTCRAAAAGATTYCGCCTRCACTGCGAGATCAATCGTATCTAGTTAGGGAGCCTCTAAAGAMGTACACTAACGCACCTAMGTTAGCAGCTACCTTGRAGCTGCGATTAACRCTCGGTGCAACTCATGAAATTTTGCCATCAATGTGCTGGCTCGCTCATCCTTCGCATACCAGACGGCGACGATAAACCTCGCCACTGCTGCACCGAATGCGACACTATTTTCTACCTCAATCCTAAAAACGWCGTGGGCACCCTGCCYTWCTTCGAAAACAAAGTGCTACTCTGYAAGCGGGCTATTCAACCRCGAATCGGYAAATGGACMCTCCCTGCTGGCTWCATGGAAAACGGCGAATCCAGCCTCGATGGTGCGATWCGAGAAACACRGGAAGARGCAGGCGCTWCSGTCATCGTGAAGAGCGATAGCCTGTATACSCTGTTCAACCTACCGAARATAAACCAGGTGTAYATGTTCTTTCGAACCGAATTGGCGAATCTCGATTTCGCGGCAGGGGTRGAATCACAGGAAGTTGCRCTCTTTAGTGAGGCGGAGATTCCGTGGCAGGAAATYGCGTTTCCAGTAGTGAAGAGCACACTGGAACACTAYTTCGACGACCTACGGAGAAATCAGTATCCAGYACGCATGTTCGATGTGCATCATTSMRAAGATAGAAGTTTCAAGACGAACCTAATCAGCACGAGTTTCCCTGAATAGGAATCGACGCGAGTCTCTAGTTAAAAACCTCGGTGCGGATTACCGAATAGGCGACTTCTTCATAGGGGTGTGAGTCCTTCATAGCCCTGACAACCTGCGCTATAAACTCCTCCGCGCAAACCATCTCAACCTTGTATTCGTTCAAGATTTCTAAGCTGTCCTGCTCGCCCTTAAAGGGGCTGCTTCCCTCGCCTGGCCTGTATTGTCCCTTACCAAGAATTTGCCAGGCACAACAGTCGTAATCACCTACTTTACCCGCGCCTGCATCAAACATAGACTGCTTAACCCGCTGCAACTGTTGCTCAGGTACGTAGAATTCGATCTTGAGTAATTGCCTGTCGCTCATTCTCTGTTCATTCTCTATTCGTTCTCAAGCAAAGCAATTGGAATTGAGAAACTCCCTATCCCAACCACTTTCTTGCATTGCGAAACATCCGCATGCTTGGCGCATCTTCCACCCAGTCGCTTGGGTGCCAAGAGTTTTGGCTCRCGCGRAAAACTCGCTCCGGATGCGGCATCATGATCGTGACGCGGCCGTCTTGACTKACAATTCCCGCTATAGCGTCRTCAGAGCCATTTGGGTTTGCAGGGTAGCGCTGGGTCTTCTCYCCAWAATTGTCGGAGTARCGTAGCGCTATACTATTCGCTGATTGCAATTTCTGCAGMTTRTCCGCTTYCGCAAACTCTGCCATGCCTTCACCGTGRGCAATAGCAAGAGGRAAGCGAGAGCCTTCCATTCCCTGRAGAAATGCTGARTTATTTGCCTCTACTCGCACCGARGTAAAACGRCCTTCGAATTGTTCCGASCGATTACGCACAAAACGTGGCCAATGATCTGCGCCAGGTATCARKTCATGCAGTAGGGAAATCATCTGRCAGCCATTGCAGACCCCTAGCGTTAGAGTATCTGGATTCATRAAAAAGGCTTCGAACTGYRCGCGCAGYTCTGCATTGAAGAGTATTGATTTCGCCCAACCGCCACCTGCACCGAGCACGTCACCGTAGGAAAACCCACCGCAGGCAACTAGAGCATTAAACTCGTCAAGACTCACTCGTCCGCTGATCAAGTCTGTCATATGCACATCGACGGCCTCGAAGCGCGCTCGATCAAACACGGCTCCCATCTCTATCTGTCCGTTGACACCCTGCTCTCTAAGAACGGCGACACGCGGCTTCGCATCCACATTGATGTAGGGCGCGGTAATGTCTTCATYYAAGTCGAAGCTGAGYGCTAGTGAAATACCAGGGTCTGCMGCATCAAGTATTTGATCGTAYTCTTCSCYCGCACAGATYGARTTGTCTCGTAAGCTCTGCATRTGATAACTRGTYGCGGMCCAYTGACGCTGYAGYTCTATCCTGCTTTGGGAGAAAAGAATATYCTCATGAAGCGCGATACTAAACTCTCCCKCATCGTTCAKCTGGGCTATTTCATGCATACARTCGGACAGGCCATRCTCTTCTGCATAWTTCATAACAGARGTTAACTGTTTTTTCCTGACTTGGATTACYGCGCCCAGCTCTTCATTGAACAAGGCCGCAAGCACACCGCCCTTGGCAACTAGAGCTTGCAGCTGGATATCGAGRCCRCAGTGRCCGGCRAAYCCCATCTCCGCAAGAGTTGTGAATAAGCCACCATCAGATCTRTCGTGATAGGCCAGCAATAAATTCTCGCCYCGACAGCKGTTGATAAAATYGAATAGCCCAATCAAGTCGGCAGGGTTATCTAAGTCCGGAGCTGTTCCCTGCATACGRCTATAAACCTGAGCCAATGCCGAACCCGCAAGTCGATTCTTTCCCCTTCCCAGATCAATCAACAGAAGACTGGTTTCTCCCTGATCTGTCTGTAGCTGTGGAGTAAGGGTCTTACGTATGTCATCCACCGGCGCAAAAGCCGAAACGATAAGAGACAGAGGTGCGGTATTGCTTTTCTCAATGCCATCGTCATTCCATACGGTACGCATGGACATCGAATCCTTCCCTACGGGTATGCAGATGCCGAGTTGCGGACACAACTCCATCGCCACGGCTCTTACTGTTTCGAATAGTTTCTGATCCTCGCTGCCGTGACCCGCCGCTACCATCCAGTTTGCCGACAATTTAATATCGCCGATCTTTTCTATCGAGGCGCTTGCTATATTAGTAACGGATTCAGCGATTGCCATACGACCGGATGCTGCCGCATCGAAGAGCGCGAGAGGCGCACGCTCACCCATCGCCATAGCCTCGCCGGTATAGCGGCAATACGCGGTAGCCGTCACTGCCGCATCGGCAACTGGAACTTGCCAAGGGCCGACCATCTGATCACGATGAACTAGCCCGGTAATCGTACGATCGCCTATCGTAATCAGAAAATTCTTGCTCGCTACCGCTGGCAGAGCTAACACTCTCGCTATAGATTCGCCTAGTTCAAGATCGCTAGTATCAAAAGAAGTCTTGGGAAGCTGCCTTGACAGCACGTCACGATGCATCTTCGGCGGATTACCGAAGAGGAGCTCCATAGGTAGATCGATTGGGCTATTGGAGAAGTGCGAATCATCGAGACGAATATGCGCTTCGATGATAGTCTCGCCGACAACGGCGAACGGGCAACGCTCGCGCTCGCAGATAGCATTGAATCGAGGCAGGTGTTCAGGATCGACTGCAAGCACATAGCGCTCCTGCGCCTCGTTGCACCAGATCTCCAAGGGAGACATCTGACTTTCAGCATTGGGAATGTCGCGCAAATTGAATACGCCACCCCGCCCACCGTCTTTAACCAGCTCCGGCAGCGCATTAGAAAGACCTCCAGCACCCACATCGTGGATGAATGCGATGGGGTTGTCGTCTCCTAGCTGCCAGCACTGGTCGATGACTTCCTGACAGCGCCTTTCCATCTCCGCGTTCTCACGCTGCACCGATGCAAAGTCCAGGTCTTCATTGCCCGAACCCGATGCTATCGAAGAAGCAGCTCCACCGCCAAGACCGATCAGCATAGCTGGCCCGCCTAGTACGATTAGTTGGGAGCCCACGGAAATTTCACTCTTCAGCACGTGCGGCTCACGAATATTGCCCATACCGCCTGCGATCATGATGGGCTTGTGATATCCACGCACCTCACTCTCACCTGCCTCATTCGTAGCAATCTGCTCAAAACTGCGAAAATAACCGCACAAAGCAGGACGGCCGTATTCGTTGTTAAATGTAGCTCCGCCTATCGGCCCTTCGAGCATAATGTCGAGTGCTGAGGCTATATGGGCGGGTTTGCCTAACTCTTCCTCCCAGGGCTGAACAAATCCTGGGATCTTCAGATTGGAAACACTGAACCCTGACAGTCCTGCCTTCGGCTTGGATCCGGTGCCGGTAGCGCCCTCGTCACGAATCTCGCCACCCGAGCCCGTCGATGCACCAGGGAAAGGCGCTATCGCTGTAGGATGATTGTGTGTTTCCACCTTCATCAAGATATGCACGGGCTCCTCAACAAAGCCGTACTGTTTAGACTCAGGGTTTGGAAAGAAGCGCGCGCTATCGTGACCCACCATTACCGCTGAATTGTCAGAATAGGCAGACAGCACACCATCCGGAGACTGTTTGTGGGTATTGCGAATCATGCCAAACAGGGAATGCTCTTGCGGCTCGCCATCGATAGTCCAATCTGCATTGAATATCTTGTGTCGACAGTGCTCCGAGTTAGCCTGAGCGAACATCATCAGCTCTATGTCGTTTGGATTGCGGCCAAGGTCGGTAAATTGCTGGAGTAAATAATCGATCTCATCTTCGGCAAGTGCCAGACCTAACTCGGCATTCGCGTCACTGAGTGCGACTCTTCCCCTGCCCAGCACATCCACAGAGGCAAGCGGTTGCGGCTGGGCGTGACGAAACAGGCAACTGGCCTGATCGACACTCTCAAGTATTGCTTGGGTCATGCGGTCATGAAGCATCGCATCGAGCACTGCTAGCTCGGCTGCATCGAGGGCTGCATCAACGGTAACGGAGAATAAGGTGCCGCGCTCTACTCTATCCACCACGGTCAAACCGCAGTTGTGCAAGATATCGCTAGCCTTGCTGGACCAAGGCGAAATCGTACCTGGCCTTGGTACTACCACGCGAGTTAGCAGCAAAGTTGAATCGGTCGCACTGTTTTCTGAACTAAAGTCGGCGCCATAATGCAGCAGCGAGCGAACTACTTCAGAATCGGATGTGCTCAATGCCTCCGTGCAGTCTAGGAAGTGAACAAACTGTGCGCTAAACGCTTTTACTTGAGGAAGTTTGGCCTGAAGACTGAGTAGTAATTTGGAAGATTTAAAAGCAGAAAGAGCTGCCGCTCCAAATATGACCTGCATCGATTGTATCCCAATTTGTGGCATGAATAGCTGAAGCTAAACCGCTGTTATGGAGCGGCAATGATAAGTGATTTGGCTATTGAATTCAGGAAAATGTAGGAGAATTTGATCGGTTTAGTGCGGGAATAAGAACAGCAAATCACTACTGCGGCTGATAGCGCCCGGCTTCCTTAGAAACGACTTCGTTACCGTCTTCATTCACCACCCAAAAATCCACGTAGGATAAGGTCGTGATGTCGTGACGGCTATCACTGAACACAGGATTTGCCATGACCGAGTAGGCTTCGCCGGCTCGCGCATTAAAACGAAGCGTCCTGCTGATATTCTCTCGGGTTTTTGAATAGTCGAGCATCGCCGGCGCTAAACCACGTAAGCTGCCTAAATCCCATGAGAAATAGACCTTAATATCGTGAAACCCTGGCGCTATTTGAATTGAACGATGCTGGTCGCTATTGGTAACAGGTATCTCATCCACCTCGATAAAGCGAATGGTATCAATATAGCGATTCAACAGGTCGGTGCGAACAAAATTCCGCCCCTGCACAGTCGACAGCTGCATAGCCTGCCGGGGTTCACCGAAATAGGCTTTATAGGGAACCGGAGCAGCACATGCCGCTAGGGTCAGTAGCAGTGCAGAAAGCAGTAATGTCTTGTGCGCGTTTGTTGCGATCGTCATAAAGGTTACTTTGCCGTAAATGTAGACGAGGGGATTCTTATACAAGCTGGCCGCAAGTTTGGCAAGTTAGTTGCCTTTTCGCCTGCTTCTGAAGAAGTTCTGTAACAGTGTAGAACATTCATCAGCCAACACACCTTCTGTAAACGATAATTGATGATTAAAATGACCTGCATCAATCAAGGAAGCCTGGCTCACTATAGCTCCAGCACGCGGTTCAGTAGCACCAAAGACAAGCCTGTCTATACGGGCATGAATCATTGCCCCCAAACACATCGTACAAGGCTCGATCGTAACATAGAGGGTTGTGCCGGGCAGACGGTAGTTATTGCGAAACTGTGATGCGTCTCTTATAGCCACTATCTCTGCGTGTGCAGTTGCGTCGCAGGTCCGGATCGGCTGATTGAAGCCTCTTCCTATTATCTCCCCATCCTGCACCACGATAGCGCCGACGGGCACCTCGTCGGCATCGCCCGCCTGCTCTGCAAGGATGAGCGCTTCTCGCATCCAACGCTCATGAATGATCGGGTCGGTATCTAATTCAACGGCCATAACTGTGTTAAGTCGACCTCGTTG
>JAESUV010000173.1 GCA_016762975.1 Gammaproteobacteria bacterium
AGATCGAATGGATGACGATGTACTACGATCCAATTGCAAAGTTTAAGGTTAATATTCCCGGTACTGGCGGAACGGGTGCAGGTACTGCCTTCTACCTAATGCCCCAATCACCTGAGATCGCCACGCAGATTTATGAAGCCACCGCTAATTCCTTAGGCTGGCGAGATCCGCGACAAGAGATTCGTCCTAGCGCCACAGGTTTAGCCATGGCTAAAGCACTAGGTGATTACACGGCAGTCTCGCGTTTAAGTGCGGCAGCTGAACGTTACTCAGACCCAAAGTGGTTCGGCGATGACATGGATAAGTTTGGCTGGTGGTTCAATAACGAAGACCCTTGGCCCCGTGGACAACCTTCAGCGCAACAAATGATTAGCGAGATCAGTGAAGGCAATTGGGTGGATGCGTTCAAGGTGCAGCATCTCGACAAATACACAGCCCCGACACTCGAAGGAGTCGACTATCCAACACTAGGTGTCGACACAGCCTGGAATGATAAGGACAGTGGCGTGCTGCATATTGGAACCTATGTAGCAGATCGTAGCAGAGCGGGTGAGTCTACTAGCTGGCAGATAGTCAATTTGCCGAACGCCGCGGAAGTTATAGTGATCTGTGACGGAACTACCGTTAGCGATGTGCAGGTTCTCAATGCAAATACTATTCGTGTTCCTTCGGATATCGGGCAGCACCAGTTTCAGGTTTATACCGGTTACTTCGGGCAAGAAATTGCCATGGCCAGGCCTGATCCATCAGCGTTTGCAAGTGCTGCTACTGTCTCCGCTACACGCCGAACTGCAGAGCAGAATGTCAAAGCTGCGGAGACAGTTATCGCTAGCGGTGCAACTGGCTGTCCATGTTGCGCTGGTGTGACTTAGTTTGCTTTGAATAAAAATTGAACGGATATTAAATAGAAATCGAAAATATTGGAGATATGAGTGAATGCGAGTACTTAGCTTATTAAGTCGAAAAGTTACAGAGGCCACATTGCTGGCCCTGTTGTTGCTTGCGGGAAGTGTTGCCAACGGCGATGCGAAGGAGCAACTGCAGCAAGGTGAAGAGTTCATCGTGCTCGATGTAGAAAACATGACCTGAGTTGGCTGTGTTGTTGCCGTGCGCAACTCACTAAGGAAAGTCGAAGGGGTTCGAAAGGTCGAAGTTGATCTCGATGATAAAACAGCGACAGTGATCGTCGCGAGTAAAGAAGTCGATGTGTCCTCGCTAGTCGCTGCGACAACGGAAATTGGTTTCCCCTCTGCGGTGAGAGAAGCGAAATAACCTGCCAGTTAGCATAACTTATGTCTTATCTTAAATCGGAGTTGAGTTTGCAATCAACAAAGAAGAAAACCGACTACCGACATTTCATTGCCGGTGGAATCGCTACATCGCTTACTGCGAGTATTTGCTGCCTCGGCCCGTTGGCGCTTTTGGTAACGGGCGTAAGCGGTGCTTGGATGAGTAATCTGATGTTCCTCGAGCGCTATCAGCCGATTCTTATCACCGTCACGCTTCTCGCATTTTTGCTTGCAGGGCGTAGCATATTCTTTGAGACTGAATCCTTAGCCGAGAGCGAATGCTGCGAAGAGAAAGGACCTGGATGGAAGAAGTCTTCTATTTTCGCCGCAAGTTCTTGCTTAGCTCTGGTGTTTATAAGTAGTGAATATTGGGTTCTATTCTTAGTCTAATTTCCTCAAGCATAGTTGCTGCAGCTGTTCATATTATTCACTGTTGACCGCGCTTTACGTAATATTCGTTACTTCTTTATAAGCCTCCTTACTCTCTAGGTGAGTAAGGTATAGACTCCGGATTCAATGTCCTGATCTAGCAACGCAATGAACACAGAAACAACCACCACTGAACGCGATCCCGCCTATGGCTGGCTGATGGTGTTCGTCGTGTTCATTCTGAGCGGGCTTTCATTCGGCGCTCTTGGCGCTATATCAGTGTTCCTAAAACCTCTGTCGGCAGAATTTGGTTGGGGCAGGGCAGAGACCTCTCTGGGTTACACGGCAATCGCATTCTCCTCGGCACTGTTTGGAATTCTTTGGGGTTATGTTGCCGACAAATACGGTTCTCGATGGTTTGGGGTCGTAGCTGCAATAACCATGTCTCTGTGTCTGTTCATGTTGAGTGCCCAGACCAGTATCTTTCAGTTCTATGCCATCTATTTCCTGTTTGGGGCCTTCGGCAATGCAATGGCCTCGACGCCCTTATTTGCTAATGTGGGTTTCTGGTTTCGCCATAACCCAGGTCTTGCTCTGGGACTCACTGCATCTGGCGGAGCAATTGGGCAGGGTGTCGTGCCGTATCTCGCAGGTCTAGCAATAACTGCTCACGGTTGGCAGTGGGCGTATCAGGCCATGGCTGTATCCTATCTTGTTATCGCCCTACCGATTGCTTTTTTGGTTCGCGAATCTCCTCGGCGTGAGAAGGCGCGGGTCTCCCCTGAGACTGAAGTTCGACACTTTCCACTCTCCGAAAAAGAAGTCATAGTCTGGATGAGCCTGGCCGTATTTTTTTGCTGCATCTGCATGTCGGTACCTATAGTTCATCTTGTTCCAATGCTTACCGATGGAGATAACACGCTGGAATTTGCTACCAGTGTTTTACTGGTGTTGATGCTTGCAGGGGGTGCGGGTCGAGTCATGGGAGGCAAGTTAGGTGATGTGATTGGTGCCTTGCCGACATATATCATCATGTCCGCTGGGCAAACCATCTCAGTGTTCTGGTTTCCTTACATGGACCAGTCTCTGGGGCTTTACATGCTAGCCATATTTTTCGGCTTCACCTATTCGGGTGTGATGTCCAGTATCTTGGTATGTGTAAGGATGATGGTGTCGGCGCGATTCTCCGGCAGAGGAATGAGTATCACTTCCTTCTTTGGCTGGGGTGGTATGGGCTTGGGCGGATATTTCGGTGGTTTGTTATACGATATGAACGGCGATTACTATCAGTCATTTGCATTCGCTTCATTCATGGGTGTGCTGAATTTGCTCGTGCTCGCGTGTTTCACTCTGCGGGTGAGGGGGCAGCGCCTGAACGCTTCGCCCCAGTTAGCTTGATGTTAGGCTCTTACTAAATTGAAAACCTCTAGTTGAGTCGTACGCCTCTGAAGATCGCTCTTCTCTGAATATAACCTTCTGGCATGGGTTGGACATTATTGTTATTCGCGTATTCTTCGTAGTCGTTTAGCATTTCTGCGTATCGGCTAGGGTCCTCATTGGCTAGATCGTGTGCCTCGCCAGGATCTGTTTTGATGTTGAATAGATGCCAGTTTTGATCGTTCACGGCGCTGCGATTGAAGACCAATTTATAATCTCCCTTGAACAGTGCGCGATTTCCGCCGAGTTCGTACCCAATGGCCTCCATGTCGGAGTGAATGGTTGATTCATTGCCGGATAGAAATCCGGAAAAGTCTACGCCTATGATTTCTTCGATGGGAGTATCCTTCCAGCTGCCTTCATGTTTGTCTACTCCGGCTAGGCTTAGGATAGTTGGTGTCAGGTCGGTGACGAAGGTGAATTCATCGGTTTTCTCGTTCTGTTTGTTGATGCCAGGGCCAGACATGACCAGAGGGACGCGGAGCCCACCTTCGCTAGCGTAGAACTTGTAGTAGGCCAGAGGTGAGACAGCAATTGTGGCGTTATTGGGTCCGATCGCATTGAAGGAGTTGGGTTCTCCTAGCGTTTCTAGGTCCGAATTGTAGCCGACTCTATCGAACCAATTGCCAAGGAGTGATTGGCCATTGACGCCAACTAGATTGGATCCTTCGGCACCATTGTCTGATGTAAATATAAATAATGTATTGTCAAACTCACCGATCTCTTTTAAATAATCCATCAGACGACCGATATGCATGTCCATCGCATCGACCATACCGGCATACACTTCCATACGTCGTGCGTGATGAATTTTCTGTTCACCGGTCAAACTATCCCACTTAAGTGTGCCTGGCGTGACTATGGCTTCGGTATTACGCGGTACAACACCGGCTTCCTCGGCTGCAAGACGTCTCTTCTCTCTCATTACCTCCCAGCCCTCGTCATACACACCAGCATACTTGTCCGAAAACTCTCGGGGCGCTTGCACCGGCATGTGCACAGCCTGAAAGGGTACATAGGCAAAGAAGGGTTCGTTGTCAGCCTCATTACTGGCAATAAATTCAATCGTCTTATCGATAAAGTATTTGGAGGAATAGAAGTCGTCGGGCAATGTGTGTCGCTGGCCATCGGCGTACCAGTTTGCCTGCTCGTAAATAGGCAGGTAGGGGCGTTGGTCCCAATTGTCTGCACCGGTGTCTGCCATCGCGATCGTACGATCGAAGCCACGAGAGGATGGGAGTAGTTCAGGCGAGTGGCCAAGATGCCACTTGCCGGTCATGTAAGTGTGATAACCCGCGTCCTGAAGTATCGTCGAAAGCGTAACAACCTTGTCATTGAGCACGCCTTGATAGTTGTCGTGCGCCAGTTGCTCTGGCGGCAGCGCCTCGGGGATATTCGGAACACCGTTGCGATGACTGTCGACGCCAGTGAGCAACATGGCTCTAGCGGGTGCGCAGCTTCCAGCGGTGTGATAGTTCGTGAAGGAAACTCCAGAGGCGGCAAGTTCAGCAATATTGGGTGTATCGATYTCACTGCCGAAGGGRGAGATRTCAGTRAACCCTAGATCGTCTGCTAGGATTAGTACTATGTTGGGCCTAGCTCTAGCTTGRCTCGAAGCATCCTGAGCRGTAGCGATACTAAARAATCCGATRCCAGTCGTGACTATGACAGCKGTGATGATCGTRTTYTTRTTCARCATACTAATACYCGGTTTGTATTCGAARTGGCAAACTKCTGTGCAGTAATAAACTAGCAGACTCWAATRTCAGTAGCGTACGMGYYTAGYGTGCWGTCACACAGCGTTCAGGWGCAACAGGCTTRGGCAATATAAGTGGGGCGGGCATCACTCTGYYCTCGCTAGCTAGTTGGTCATAAGCCGCTTGTTGAAGCCCCTTGATCTGAGCRCGAGACATACCTAATTCAAAGGCAGAGCATTCATTCTCGCCGAGTGAGCGYGGATCGAGTCCAGTTAGATTGCCGAATACGACGAGTGCTTCGAGATARTAGCCGAAGCTGCTGGCGTGATAATGATCGAAGGTCCAYAGATCGATTTTATCGAAATCGAYTCCGTCATARGGGTTGGCATCGGCGATGCCAGACTCCATTGCCAGAGTCCATGCCTCGCCGACTCCATTCACAGCTTTTACAGCAGGAGCACCTGCCGCTGCTTGATCGTAGCCAGCACGAACATCTAAAGCCATCTGCCCAATAGGCTTATCCCTCCAGGGACTGTCAGACATATAGACACGGTCTGCGCGGGACCAGGTGGAGGTCAAGAATACTTCTACTTCGGGATTGAGTGTTTCTAGAAAGCGCGACATCCGCGCGACGGTATCGATGAGAACGTTCGGATTGCCGGGCTTATCGCTGTCCAGCGTGCTGTAGCCGTGCATTACAACTTGATCCCAAGGGCGCCGACCAATGACGCCGAGCTTATTTTCTATATGAAAGTCGAGGCCGCTGCCGCCTCGGGTTTCGAGATACACGTCATAGTCGAGACCGGCCTGATCGGTGAAAGATTTGAACAGCGCAGGCACGCCACCGATACCCTCATTATTGAGATCGGTTACCGAATCTGCACGGTAGAACTTCGCGGCAGAGCCGTAGCCATAGGTGAAGCTATTGCCGATAAACAAAGCACTTGTCTCTGCGGCGRCGGCTGTAGAGGYGCATGCAACTAYAARRCTTATGATYAGGCTGGTCGGGAATYTCATTGATCTATCCTTCNNTNTTTTTTATTCAGAAATWAWTTTATAYRAAYWAGAGTAAAAGCTACGAATTAGTAAGTCCATGGCWWYGGRGAATRAATTYCCCTAGCCATTTCTCAGCTACTATTTTACGGTTCTGTTCTGGGCGGCAGCATCCAGAACGCGCAGGAAGTTTCCGCTCCAGATTTTGTTGATATCAGMTWCGGAGTARCCRCGATYYAWTAARCCTGCTGTGAGATTCSCCGCTTCRCTCGCGTCATTGTAATCMTCRATTCCRCTGCCATGATTGAAATCGTTTCCTATGCCTACATGATCGATACCGATGCGATTTACGATATARTCGATGTGCTCGATCATATTGTCAGTCGTTGCCGGCCCCAATARWTCRCTAACCGCAGAGAGATACGCGGAYCTYKCTGTGAGGTCRTCGATCTCCCAATAGAGYTCGTAGGGRTAATTGTATTCCTCTGAGATGCCARCTTCTCTCCTYAGGCGTTTTAGAGTRGYAATAAAMTCAGGCTCTGAAATATTAAGCAGGTAACCTTTAAAYGCSGCCACGTGAATCACGCCTCCATTYTCGCCAACACGATCAATTTCTTCGTCACTGAGATTGCGACTAACGTCTGAAACAGACTTTGCATTTGAATGRCTYGCAATCAACGGCGAGGTCGTYAGKTTAAGCGTCTGCAGAGCGGCTGCTTTGGAAAGTTGTGAGATGTCGACTACAGCGCCCAACGCATTGATTCTCTCAATTGCTTCAACTCCTAACGCTGACAAGCCATTGTGTTCTTCGGTGACCTCAAAGACGCCTGTTTCACCATTAAACTCTGGTCGTGATGAATCAGAAAATTCATTGTGACCCAAATGATTGAGGCCGAAGATGCGAACGCCGGAGGCATAAAACTCATCGATGGCAGAAACATTTCTCTGTAGAGAGCGAGCGTTCTGAAACCCGAGAATGAGTGCCAGCTTGCCCGCATCAACTGCGGCAACTATCTCATCAGATGTCGTTGCGATAACAACTTCGCCCTGACTTTCTGCAACTAAGGCGTGTACGGCCTCGATTTTCTCGTCGGCCTCAGCACGGGCGGCGGCATCACCAGCCTCTGTTCGAGGGCCTGGGCCAACTGCTACGGACATTACGACCGCATCGACTCCGCCAACGCGCATCTTTGCAGGCTCTACCTTGGACGAGCCATCGGCACTTAGGTAAGCAGCCGAGGTTGAGGGAATTACAATATCTGCATGTGCATCTAGAACCAGGCTCGCATTATGAATCTGGGTAGGAGATAGAGATGGCGCTGAGCCGGCATCGCTGTGTGCTGTTTCCGTGTTTGCCGATTCGTTCTCTGAGCATGAGACTAAACCTGCAAGAGCGAGTAAAAAGAGGAGGTTGCGACGTTTTCCTGGCGCGATCCGTGGGTAGATCATTTGTTCAACTCCAATATTTGTGTGGGCTGAATTTTCATTCAGGCGCTAATTCCAGATCTTGCCGCAAGGTGCGGGAAGCGAGATAAAAGTGAAAGCTCGACCAGACCATAGCAGTCGGTAGAAGTATCGCCATCGAGTAACGTAATGATTCTATTCCCATGGAGGGAGTAAGCATGTCACTTAGGAAGCCGACGGCAAACGGTCCAATGCCCAAGCCAATGATATTGATGGCAAGAAACAAGATCGCTGATGCCGTCGAGCGCCACCTTAGTCCAACCAAGTTATGTGTGGTAGCGATGGAATTGCCGAGGTAGACGTTCTGTAACAGGCCTGGGATAAACGCACAGACTAGTGCCACGTAGGTGTTCCCGGTGAGTAGGACGATTAGAAGAAATGGCACAACTGTGATTGTGGCGAGTCCGGGAATCCATTGATACCAGCGCTTGTCGCGTTTTCCGAGTTTGTCGCCCAAGATACCTCCGAGGAGTATACCGATTGCGCCAAATAACCCTGTCGATAGTGCGAGCCAAGTTCCCAGTTCGCCCGTAGACATTCCATGACTTCTAATAAAGAAAGAGGCTAACCAATTCACGGTGCCGTATCCAGCGAAGGCGTTGAGCCCACAAGCAAATGCCATGTGTCGAAATGTCTTTCGTTTCCACAGCAGCGTTATTACTTCCTTGAAGGGCACCTGAACTTCGGATGCGGTTCTGTTCTCCATCAGCCCCCGAATAGGTTCGCGGACGGTCGTTCGTACCAGAATCGCTAGTAGGATGCCTGGTATGCCGACAACCATGAATGCGATCCGCCATCCGAAGAACTCATTGAGCCAGCCACCGAAGAGAAAGCCGAACAGGATGCCGAGATTTACGCCGGTGGAATAAAAAGAGAGTGCGGTCGCACGTTTCTCGGGTGGAAAAATATCGGAGACTATGGAGTGTGAGGGAGGGCTGCCTCCTGCCTCGCCGATTCCAACACCGACGCGGGCGGCGAGTAGCTGGGCGTAGTTCTGTGCGAAGCCGCTTAGCGCTGTCATTGCGCTCCATAGGCCTACAGATACGGCGACGATATTTCTTCGATTGCTGCGATCCGCAAAGCGCGCGATAGGAATACCGGCGGTAACATAGAACATCGCAAAGGCGAAACCGGTTAATAATCCTAATTGACTATCGGAAAGCGACAGGTCTAGTTTGATGGACTCCTGCAAGATAGAGAGAAGCTGTCGGTCAATAAAATTGAAGGTATAGACGACGAATAAAAGCAACATCACCACGTATTTATAGCGCGAATCCGTCTTCTCGGTTTCATCTGTTATTTCGGTCTGATCTGTCATATCACTCCCCTGATACTTGGAATTTATCCCGGCTAAGCCAGGCCTGTATTATTGCGCTGTCCAGCCACCATCGATGCTGAACGATGCCCCGTTCACGCTTCCACCTGATTTTGAGACCAGATACAACAAGGCCCCGGCCAATTGCTCATATGTCACGAATTTTTTGGTCGGTTGCGCTGCCAGCATGACGTCATTCACAACGGCTTCTTTCGAGATGCCTCGCGCTGAAGCCGTTGCTTCTATTTGTTTTTCCACCAAGGGCGTCTTGACATAGCCCGGGCAGATTGAGTTTGCAGTAATGCCATTGGTCGCAATTTCAAGCGCCAGCGTTTTGGTAAAACCCAATACACCGTGCTTGGCTGCGACATAGGCAGATTTATA